>NZ_MCYD01000746.1:0-5738 GCF_002876325.1 Vibrio sp. 10N.261.52.A1 | reverse complement strand
CTGAGCATTGACAACTTTTAGCGTTTTCTGAAAGATAATATTAGTGTGTAGATTGGTATTTCTAGTTATCAAAGTTATTGAGTATTGCTAGTTCAAGCTCTCGGCTGTGATATCTATATGGTATATAAAATCGTTCTCTATGAGATTAAAATTGGAGAGAGTGTTGTTGGATAGTGGGCTTTTAGAGGAATGTAAACTGAGTATTAGGTAGTATTGAGAATGTGTACAAGCTGACAAGTTGACAAGTCGAAAGGCAAATATATGTCGTCAAAAATATTTTGGGTGACCTTGAGTGAGGAACTAGAGCTTCATCTTTCTTTTCGACCTATTGTAGAGTAACTTTTTCTATAGCAAATGAGTTTATACGTGTTTAGCGTTCTGCCTAATATTAATGATTGGGGGATGTGTGCCTTGTGAATACGTTGAAACACCACCGTTGTACTGCTACTACCATCACTGTCGTGATTTATGCAGTCACGTATACCGACCAGATTTTCCTAATCGCTTACCTCCCTACCCTACTTCCTATACCCAATCACAAATAAAATGACTCCATCACACACTAATTACTGGCGCGATTTGTGCTGTGGTGTCACCTTCTCGTGTTGTTGCTTGTATCGTCGGTGCAATTGCTCCGGTTGGTTAGGATATGTACTTAAGCTTTAACATATTGTCACGCCAGTTTAAATTGACCTACTTCTCGACGTTTGCGCTGAAATAAAACTGACCCACCCACGTAATTAACTTCTACCTTCAGAGAGATCTCTTAGAGTCTTTGGTATGGTTTAAGCTACTTTTTTCGTAATTGGTAGCTTTCTCCGCTGATTTGTACGATGTGCGAGTGATAAGAAGCTTCCTCAGCAATCCTGCCGTCAGTGTCGTATCGTCGGCGGAAGTATGTAACCAAAGCTAACAGCAACAAGATGGCTCTTGCCGACACAGCTTGGACTAAATAGCATTACGTTTTCCTTTCGTTCGATGAACGCCAACCTTGTTAGCTCCCTGAACTGTTTCTTGGAGCGCCTGCGGCGAATTTGAATTCATCATCAGTGAACGTTTTATCCATTTGGAAACTGGCGAACTTAGTTAGCGTTGCTCTTGTGTGTTCAGCTCTGCCTTTAGAAGTAACTCTAAGTAATCGGCTAGACTCAACTCAAGATTGTTGGCGACTTCTACCAGTTTCGGTCATTCCTGACCCATTGTTAATGGGGCTATCGGGCGTGTCGGAGAAAGGAGGGGCTGAAGTGCAAAACGTTCTTTCTCTAAAAGTACTTGAGGATTTGTGTCCGTCGTGCCGTGCATTCGCTGGTGAGCGACGGTTTCTAACCACGCGCCGATGGACATTGGCCGTGATTTTCAGGTCGTGCTGTTTAAGTGTCGCAGCAAGCGGGGTGACGAAGCTATTTTTTAAGTAAGAGTTAAATCGTTCCTGCCTTTGCGCGATAAGGACGGAAAGCTCTTGGCTTGAAGTGGTATTTCTTGGCGGCTGTGAGCAGCAGAGGGTTCCATCGGTGTTAGTTTTCACCGTAAGTATCTCGCTCTATCATATGGCTCTCGATCACAAAATCGAACGAAGTAACCGAGTGTAGTAATGTAAAGCTTTGACACGTGCACAACAGTTCGTGATGGTCGTGAAGTCGACTTGTATCTGTTCACCAGGTCGTATCTCGAATCGAACTACAGAGTCGACAGGCGCGCTGGGCTTGACTGGCTCCTTAAGCATCGTTATTTCGTCTTTGTATGCGAGCGCTCTTAATTCACGAAGTAAGACTGTTGCCGCTATCTAATACGGTTTGTCTGCGTTAATGCGAGTACGCTAGTGGTTCAGGGGATAGCTGAAAATTAGTTGGTCAGGATTGACGCTCGGGATACACGGGGCTTTGTTTTTATCACGGAAATAAATATGAACGGTATCCCTTGAGTACTCAAATTCTTAGCGATACGGCGGGTGCTGCAACCTTAATGATGTAAAACGTGTATTTCCACTAGTTGTTCTTGATTGAGCATAGCCCGCCACTTTGTTCATTTACGAACGGGTCGTTAGCCTCAGGTAGGGCATTTTTACACGGGCGCTGACAACATTCAAACATCGAGCCTCTATACATGTATTTGCGCCTTGGCTTCTTGCTTTCATAGTCATCATTTGGCTTGAGATCACCATGAGACTGGGGTGACGTTAGCCATATATTGACTAATGCGATGACAGTGTTTGGGTACCTTGCGATGGACGCTCTCATCTATTCGGGGAAAAGTTAAGAACCGGTTGATTATGTTATTTCAACCGGAGTGGGGATGGTGTACGTCTTATATCATCTAATCGGGGGGACCTAGGCTTTTAGCCCTTCTTTGATGATTGGAGCGGTTTATACCAAGAAGGTGTGAACGATGATCTAGGATGGAAAGCTAATCGCTTTAGGCTGATTTTTAATGTGGTAAAAGTTGTCAATGCTCAGGCTGAGCATTGACAACTTAGTGTGCAGATCTGTACTTTTTCCAATAATCAAAACTGTTGAGTAACGCAAGCTCAATACCTTTGCCATGGTATTTATATGAGACATAAAACCGCTCGATATAAGCATAGAACTGAGGGGTATGTTGTGTGAATGCTGGTGTTTTTTTGGGGATATGAACACTAACGATAAGGTAACCTACGACTTCTTTTCTTTTCCTATCCGTTTCTGCAACAAAAAAATAAATGTTTTTGTCATTCAGCTTTTTTTTGAATAGTGACTCTGTAAAAAGTAAATCAACCATTCTTAATTTACTTAGGTTGTAATCACTCAAACGTTTTTTCTTTTTTACATTATCTGAATTCCTCATTTTACTCTGGCTGCCTAACAGTTGTTCGTGACACAGTTTATTGATTGAGCGTAGATCCCTGAGCATTGCTTTTCTTATGAGCATAGTTAATCTCCATTAATTTCAACCGTTTGGAATGTGAGGCTATTAATGCTATGCAATACATCCGAGAGGTAACCATTAAATAAAGATTAATTTATTGAGTGTTTCTTCAGAGGTTTATCTTGAATCAAAGAAGGAAATAAGATCCTTAGCGTGGCTTTTTATTAATACTTAATTTAATAAGAAATTAATACTCAAGACGGCTTCTTTTCGTCATTTTCTATCAGTGCCTGATGCTATTGATTAAACCTTGTAAGGGGGAGCAATTATTGTTTTTAGGTATCTTTCACCAACAAGAAATTCTGGAGAGAACAATGTCACTAGTAAAGAACAGCAATAGTCATCAAGAGCAGTCTTCTATGGATTACTTACTTGATTACTTTCCCGAGCCATACCGAATCAGAGTTGTAGAGCCTGTTAAAAGAACAACGGAAAAAGAGCGAGAAAAATACTTAATGGAGGCTGGGTATAACCCTTTTTTGTTGGACAGCGACAAAGTCTTTATTGATCTGTTGACCGATAGTGGAACGGGTTCTGTTACACAGGCTATGCAGTCAGCAATGTTGAGGGGGGATGAAGCTTATAGTGGCAGTCGAAGTTATTATGAGCTGAGCCGAGCAGTAAAAGACATTTTCGGTTACCAATTCACAATACCTACACACCAGGGGCGAGGGGCTGAACAATTGTATGTGCCTGCTCTTATCAACAAGCGTGAGCGGGAAAGTGGTTTAGATCGAGATAAAATGACTGCGATTTCTAATTATTTTTTTGATACCACACAAGGACATACACAACACAATCGATGCCGAGTATTAAACGTATCAACACCAGAGGCTTTTAACACCGAAGTTGTGAGTGATTTTAAAGGAAATTTTGACTTAGAAGCCTTGGCGCTTGCGATTGAAGAAGTCGGTCCTAGCAATGTTCCTTATATTGTCAGTACAATAACTTGTAACTCGGCGGGTGGTCAGCCGGTTTCAATTGCTAATTTAAGATCCGTTTATGAATTGGCGCAATATTACGGTATCCCGGTTGTGATGGATTGTGCACGGTTTGCTGAAAATGCTTATTTTGTTAAACAACGAGAAAAAGAGTATGAAAATTGGAGTATTAAGGAAATTACTAGTGAAGCCTTTAAATATGCAGATATCTTTTCAATGTCAGCGAAAAAAGATGCTTTGGTACCCATCGGCGGGTTACTCGCATTCAAAGACGACAGTCTGTTAGATGTGCAACTAGAATGTAAAACGTTATGTGTCTTACTTGAAGGCTTTCCTACTTATGGTGGACTTGAGGGTGGGGCGATGGAAAGATTAGCTGTTGGACTTTACGAAGGGATGAATGAAGATTGGCTAGCATCTCGTATTCAGCAAATTGAATACCTGGTCAGCGGGCTTGAAGCTTTAGGGATCCGATGTCAACAAGCTGGCGGCCACGCTGCATTCATAGATGCAGGAGCTTTGCTACCGCATATCCCTTCTTGGCAGTTCCCGGGCCATGCGCTGGCCTGCGAGTTGTATAAGGTTGCGGGTATTCGCGGGGCTGAAATTGGGTCCTTATTACAAGGGCGTGATATGGAAACGGGAGAGCAGATATCTTGTCCGGCAGAGTTTCTTCGTTTAGCTATTCCGAGAGCCACTTATACACAATCTCACTTTGATTTCATTATCTCTGCATTTGCAGAGGTGAAGAAACGAGCTTCATCGATTGTAGGATTGACGTTTACCTATGAGCCGAAAGTGTTGAGACACTTCAACGCAAAATTAGAACCTGCGCTTTAAGGTTTTCCCCTCTTAAGTCGAGATTAAGAGGGGAGATTACTGTTTATGGAAAGCCAAGTATCATCTAGTTCTCCTCTTTGTTGTTTGCAATCAAGAGCCCAAGTTCGTTCTTTTCGGTTAAGCAAATTTGCGATGATTGATTGTTTATATGCACTTTTACAACATCGAAGGTATGCCAGAAATAGAAATAACCAAGAATTATCAGAGCAAGAGCTGTTGAAGAAACGCCCAAATAAAGCCATTGATAAACAGGAGGTTGGCTGCGCGATGTTTTTTTTTCGCTATATTTGAATGTTGAGGTTTCTAGTAATTTTTCATGCTCTGGTGACGGTTCAAGGTCGGGGATATTAATCTTATAACCCTTCCTCGGTATATTGATAATTTTTACATTGTCTAGTTCAAGCACTTTTCTTAGATTGGTTATCGCTACAGGTAATGAGTTAGGTCCAATGATTTCAGGGCTCCCCCAAGCGGCGATAATCAACTCTTCTTTGGTTGACATTTTTTGCTCATTTTTAAGCAGCGCTTCTAGTATGCAGCTCTCGGGTAGTGTTATTGAAAATGACTTTTGATTGCCAAGAATTAACTCAGCTCCTAAGTCACTTCGTTTTAATAAACAGTTACCAATAGGGATTTGTAGATCTTCAAGTTTAGGTCTCAACATAATATTTACCAGATAGTACTAGAAGGTCTCATGTGGAAGTTGCCAAACTTACCAAGAGGACTTATGAAGGTGATTTTTTAAGTCATTTATTCTTCTTGAGAATGACTGAATTAAATAGCTTATTCATAGGTATCGTTCTAGTTTTTATTAACGTTACAGATACAACTAAATACCAGAGTTATTTTTTACTCTGCGCCTAATTGCATGAATCAATTAACTTTACTGATGAATGTTATTTAACTTTTTGAGGTTTTGGCTTTGTTTTTAACTGAAGGATCAAGAATGTACCAAAATGTACTCGATGAGATAAAAGGGAAAAAAAATCTGAATGTTCTCATTTTTACCTCCTTCATAGAGTGGCTGGATATTAATAATCATAAAATCTAATACAT
>NZ_MCYD01000745.1:0-7652 GCF_002876325.1 Vibrio sp. 10N.261.52.A1 | reverse complement strand
GATATATCGGGCATATGAAGATCAACAAGTATAAAAAGGTAGTCATTTACTTTTATGAGATTTAAAGCCTCTTCTGCTTGGCTCGTTGTATCAACATCGAAGCCAAATTTCTTACAGGTAAGTTCACCTACGATGAGATTAATCTGATTATCATCAATGATAAGAGCGCGCCCCTTGAAGCAATGAGTTTGAGTGGAAAGTGCATTGCTGAAACGGTTCGGTTTGGTGATAACTGAAGGCATTGGCAGTGTAACAGTACACTGACTGCCAACGTTAACTTCACTCACCAACTCTATCTTCCCACTCATTAGTTCAAGGAGTTGGGTGACAATTGCAAGGCCCAATCCTGTACCTCCGAAATGGCGGGTGGTAGAGCTATCGGCTTGTGAGAACGGTTTAAAAATCGTCTCAAGCTTATCAGTAGGAATACCAATTCCGGTATCGGTGATGGTAATGGTTAATCTTGATTCACTTTCTAGCCATTGAAAGTGACATGTGACAGCTCCTTTTTTTGTAAACTTTACGGCATTGCCAAGCAAGTTGAATATTACTTGCTTCAATCTTGTGTTGTCTCCAGCAAGGTAAGTTCCCTCAATATGTTCAGTGGTAACAACGTAATCAAGACTTTTTTGTTTACAAGTGTTATCAAAGGCATTCTTGACCTCTTGAACTAAAGCCTCTAATGAGAATGGTTCAATGCGCAACTCAAGCTTACCTTGTTCCATTTTTGCTATGTCGAGAATGTCATTAATGATGAGAAGTAAATGCTCTCCAGAACTGACAATAATGCTTATTTGCTCTTTCTTTGCCTCATCGACTCCTTCCCCCAAGATTTGTGCCATCCCTAAAATCCCATTTAGTGGGGTTCTCATCTCATGACTTACCACCGATAAGAAGTCATCTTTAGCTCTATTGGCTGATTGAGCCGACTCCTTAGCTAATGAAAGCTGGACATATTGTTTTCTCATCTCCACAGACATACGATTGAAGGCAGAAATCACCTGACCAATCTCATCATTCTTTTCATAGCTAAGGGTCAAGCCAGGGCCAGATACTTCGATATCTTCAATGGCTTTAGTGACTTTACGTAGCTCTTTTACCAATAACCGACTGAATAATAGAGAGGCGATAGCAACAAATGCGACTTCGATACTCGCTATCATAATTAAATACTGACTCGAACTTTCTATGTGACTCAAGATAGCGCGTTCATCAAAAATGGCGTCTATCCGACCAATAACCATGCCATCTATGTGAACATCCATTCCTTTAAAAATCATTCCTTCAATCAATATCGAGTCAGTATGATAAGCATCTCTATTTCCAACGATAACAACCTCGGAGCCTGAGATACTCATTGTTAAAGACACAATATCGGGATCTTTTATTACGTTTTGTGCAATACTCTCCAGCCGCGCTATATCATAGGTAAGCAAGGCATCGAGACTACTCAGCTTTAATAAATTTAAAGTAGTCTCTATCTTGCTTTCAAATAAAGCTCTATTCGAATCAGCTATAAAATTTGTAGCAAAAACGACCAAAAGCGCGAGAAAAAAAACTTCAATTAAAGCGATACCGAGGAAGGTTTTGGTTTGGAATTTCATAAGGTTACTCTTCGGCAAAGAGTAGTCTAACGTCATTCCAATCGCTGTCTTTTGCTTGTTCAAACCCTTTAATTTTAAGAGGAGACAACAGCTCAGGGTGAACACTCTCAAGACTCGTTATTGCTTGTTGAATACGTTTTCTAAGGTCTTTAGAAACATGAGGGCCGACCGCGATGGCATGAGGAGTATAGCCTTTACTCTCCCACAAAACCGTCAATTTATCTGACACTTCAGGCTGCATAGCATTTAAGGTTCGATAGATACCGCCACCTGCCACGAAGTTGCCCTGAGCAATATTATGGTAGACCGAGTCATGTGAACGTACATAAACAGGTTCAATATCGATATTATTCTGTGCCAAGAAGCTTTGACTTAAAATACTTGCCGCAAAAGCATCAGGGGAAGGGAACGCTAACTTTTTACCTTCTAACTCTTGTACCGTAGATATATCACTCTCTTTCTTTACAACGATAACCCCCTTTATTTTCTTATTTTTTGCCTTAGCTATCGCTATATAACCGTTGGACTGACTGAATACAGTATAATGATAAGGGTTCATATAGGTTATGTCATATGACCCCTTTGACAATTCTTTTTCAAACAAAGGAATCGATGACTTAGTGGCAAATCTCACCTCTTGGCCAATTTCTTTTGAAATATATTGGAGGATGGGCATCCACTGCCTGGCTAATTTTTCAGCGGATTGCTGTGGAACAATCCCAAAGTTTAATGGTTTAGCTGCTAGGCTCGAAATAGGTGTAACGAGAAGACTCAGTAATATGGCTCGAAGAAGATTCATAAATTCACTTCCATGTAAAATGAACAATATGTTTCGCCCTTGCTGACCTAGTTCGCCTTAGAGCGATGCCCTGTTAGAACACTCATCAAGTGAGTTGCGTTTAGAATTTGCTATAGCTAAGTACCTATTTGAAAGAGATCTTTCTATAGAGACTTATAATAGCTAGAGTGTTAGAGGTTCATCAGGCTTTCAATAGACTCTTCAACGGAGTCAAAGATATACGAATGAACCTGAAAACCATCGTCAGCATCAATTTTAACTTCAGATATCCCATTGTTGATTTCAGCCTCGAGAAGATAGAGAGAGCTCTCAACTGATTGACTAATCATAATTTGTTGATTTGTTAGCGTGATACGACATGACTCTAAAACCATAGTGTGTCCCTTCCTAGCAGTGGCAACTGAATCTTAATGCTCTGATTACCTAATAATGACGTTGTTAGAAGATTCCTTTCTCTTTTAACAGTAGACCAAATTGTAAAAAAACATAGTTTATTTTCAGATGGATACTAAAGATTAGATTTTGAAAAGATAAAGTTTCGTTCTCCCTAACGTTGTATCACCAAACTCACTCAAGAATGACGCAAAAGTGCTTCACTGCATTTCGATTTACATCATTGTAAGTTGCATTTCATAAACTGAGTCTTGGGCTGACAGCAACACTTCTGACTCTTCGTCCGTTAGAGTGGAGTTAGACTGACGTAGCACGAATAAGTAGTCGAACTTTACAAAGAAATCGTAAAGCAGAGGCATGATATTAGGGTTTACTGTTGATATATATTGCTCAAGACTCTCGTTTGGTAAACAAGCATACTCTTCACCTCCAAGAGCCTTTGCCATACCTGTAGTTATTCATAATTTGCTAATGTTCGATTTTCCGAAAATGATTTTTGTCCAGAGGCTTTATAGACCGGAAGTTTTACTCGTGGCACTTTTCTCAAAAAGTGCCAGCTAACACAGATCTGCCCCAAAATGAGTTACGCCTCCAAACCACATAATGATGCTCCGCCAACTTCGATATACAAAAAGTAATATATGAGACTAAAGGCAAGACCTGCCCGTGAGTTTTACGATTCTTTCTTAGTCAGTCATCGTTTTAGCGACCTCACTCGTTAGTGAGAGTAGTTTAGCAGAGAGTAGAGATACCTAAGCCCATGTTACGGCAGTTGGAAGCGTCTATGGATAGCACTGACTATAGTCACCCCGAGCGTGATTACAAAGCTGGCCCATATCGCTTTTGAGGGTAAGCCATCAGCAATATAGCCGGCAAATGTGCTGCCGATGGACACAGCTGCGATTTTCAGAGCTGCGATCCACATAAAGACCTGTGAAGAACTTCCGCTTGGTGCGTAGTCAACCCTTGCAGCCAGGCTCGCGGCGAAGAAAAGTGCGTTGGTAACGCCACAGATGAAGAAGGCGCCAAGTCCAAACTCATAGCCGGTCGAAATCGAAACCAGTAGCAGACCACACGATACACCAATTGCAGATAACATCATGAGCTGTTCGGGCTCTTTATGAGTAGGGAAGCGGATCAAACAAAGTGCACCAACCAGATTTCCGATGCCATAAAAAGAAACCAGCGTTGCTGAGCTAGCCCGAGTTTGTCCCCATTGTTCAGCCAGAAATATCGCACAAACTGGCAGCGCCGCTAAAGAAAATGAGGTGGCAACGGTCAGATACATGGTTCGGGTCAGTGGACCTATGCTGATAATTTGTTGTGCGACCTTGGCTATGCTCGGCACGGATGTGGACTGACTATTATGATGGCTATTCACTGGCAGCCTCATAATCAACAGGGAACTTATCAAAGGAAACAGAGCGATTGATATCAGTGCTGACTGTGTGTCACTGATGTTGGTTAACCCTGCAACCACCATGGGGCCTAAGGTACCGCCGACTGCGTAGCTGCACACATCCCATGCGTGCGCTTTTCTTCTCATCTCATAGTTTGAACTAAATAATCCATTCAACAATCCACTGATCCCTCCCATCAGGTAAGGGGCAGAACCACCACAAATGATCAGTAACAGCATTAGCGCGGATAGAGTTAGATGCTGGAAGAAGAGGGCTGTAGCGAGCATGAACACACTATAGACACATGCCGCTGCGATGATCAGTTTTCTTGAATCGCGCGCCATATCTAACCAACGTCCCCATATAGGACCAAGTAGATGTGGGGCGCTCAGACATGCGGCAAGTATGCCCATTTGATGACTCTGCACCCCATTCTCAGACGCGAGGAGCAACACACCGACAATGGCAGCACCTGTTGCCGTTCTGGCAAAGCAAGCCAGACTGAAGTACAGATACAACAAGGTCTTATCATTGTGAACCTTTGCTGTGGTGCTACGAATATTGTCCATATGTTCCCCCTTACTGTGAGCGTTACGCGAGTTCCAGCTCTGAAATCAGTTTTTGCACAACGAGCTTGGATTCATTGTTTAGTCCGGTCAAAGGAGCGGGTAGACATGGGGATTCGGCATAGCCCAATATTTCAGCAGCACTTGCCATTACACGCATTCCACCGAGATTATCTGAGAACAGTTGCCACAGCTGGTCATATTTTTGCGAGAGTTGTTTGGCTTGCTCAGGGTTGCATAGCTTTGCTTGCTCAAACAGATGTTGAGCCGTTCTTGGGAACAAACCTGCCAGAACGGAATACCAAACATCACATCCGGACTGAATGCCATTAGCAGCAAAGGCGTCACCACTAACGCCAATCGTGACATTGTCTGGTACTAGTTTTTTTAGCTGTTGAACTCTGTGTTGGCCGTGATCTTCAAATTGCATCCCAGGGAACTTGATTGACTGCACCATTTTCAGCTTTGCGAGCTCTGCATGGAGCTGGTCACTAAAGGTAAAGTGAGTGGCGGCTGGGTTGTCATATACACAAATCGGGATCGAAACACTTTCAGATACACGGCGATAGAGTTCATAGACTTCTTCAGCGAATAGCCGTTGATAAGAAATTGGCGCGAGTAAAAGTCCTTTGGCTCCGAGTTGCTCCGCTTGCTCAGCATTCGCGAGCACATCCCTTAATCGCAAAGACCCGATGCCGACCAAGACGGGAATATCTCCCGCCATTTCGACAGCAGTTGAGAGCGCATGATGTTTTTCTTGTGCGTTTAAATAAGGATATAAACCTGTCGAGCCTAACGCACATATAGAGTCGACTTGTGCATCGATTAATCGACCTAAAAGCTTACTATAGGCAGCAACATCAACTCGTTCATTTGAGATAGGGGTAATAGGGAAAGCACTGATTCTATTAAATATCATAGATAAATTCCTTTCATTACGTGTGTTTACAGAGTGCTATGAGACAATAATGAAAAACCCACTAACAAGTGATATCTTAGTCATAGTCATAAAACTTTATTGTCATAGTTCGATATAAACATTGTCATAGGACAAACATGAAAGTCAAGATAAAAGGGCAAACCGGACAGGAATTATTTGAGTCTGTCCGTTGTTTAATTGCGTCGGGAGAGCTCAAAGAGGGGGACGCGCTGCCTCCTGTAAGAGAGCTCGCAGCAGAAGTCGGTGTTAATAGAAATACTGTTGCTGGCGTATATCAGCGCCTTGTAAAGTCAGGGCTCGCCGAGACTAAAGGCCGTTTAGGGACGCATGTAAAATCTCGCCAGTCATCCCAACAACAAGACGGCATAACAGAAACGAAATTAATGGATCTTGCTGACGGTAACCTCCGTAAAGAGTGGTTTCCAAGCCTTGACCAATTAGCTGCAAAAGCGCAATTGAGACAATTTGTGTATGGTGAAGCGCCCATTTTGCCTGAAATTGATCAGTTTGGTCGTGAATGGTTCAAGGACGTATGTCCGGCTAATATGGGCCTTTCGATAACAAGTGGAGCGGTTGATTCATTGGAACGCCTGATGTCGGCCCATCTATTACCTGGTGATCAAGTTATAGTCGAAGACCCTTGTTATCTAGGTTCATCGACGGCAATTAAGTTGGCAGGTATGCATCCAGTCGGGGTTAGCATTGACTCAGATGGGATGGTCGCCGATGAACTTGAATCCAAACTCAGCAAAGGTGCTCGTGCGGTACTGATTACCCCAAGAGCGCACAACCCGACGGGATGCTGTTATAGCAAACAACGAGCAGAAACGATTCGAGAAGTTCTCAGTCGCTATCCAAATGTACTGGTGTTAATCGATGATCACTTCGCATTACTTGCTGAGCAACCTTACTACAATTTAATTCCCGAAAAGTCTTTGTATTGGGGTGTTTTTCGCTCAGTCTCAAAAGGGTTGGGACCGGATCTCAGGCTTGCTTTCATAGCAGCTGATCCAGTTACTACTGAACGCCTTCAAAGCCGACTGACTATTGGTATGAACTGGGTGAGTCGTATCTTGCAATCTTTAGTTATCACCGCATTGACATCTGACAGTATCGGCCAGCAGCTTCAAGTGATGAGCCAACACTGTAGACAAAGGAACCAATGGTTGATTGAAGCACTTGCAGCAAATGGGTTATCGATTCAAGGTCCTGTTGAAGGTGTAAATTTGTGGGTTCCGGTCAATGGAGACCCTCAAGCCAGCGCATACGAACTATCTAAGCATGGTTGGTTGGTGAGACCCGGCAATCAGTTTGACATTGATGGGAAAGCGCTTGGATTACGAGTGACCACAACTAAACTTAGCCAAGAGCTTGCTTTGCAGTTAGCCAAAGACATTGTGAAGGCTCGTAACTAACTTTGTGTAAGTGGATTTAAACACTGGGATACATAGTATCGACTACAGAATGATCGTTTAAATTTTTAAGATACTCATTCTAATCTGGTAGAAAGTTTTAGACTTACACTCCTAAATTGCTTTGACCAGAGACGCGCTAGAGGTCTGCAGTGATAGACTGATTGGAATAAGAGTAAATTAGTTCAATTACTCTAATGCACTTCTCCCCCAACATGAGTTTGGATAGCTGCAACCGTTAATTAGATTATGTTGGTCAACATGTATTGGCCTACATAAGGTTCACTCAACTCAATTATTGGACGTATTGATTTTATTTCTTCGCGACTTTTTTGAATGGCATAGGCTTCCACTGATCGTTCTTTAACTCATCTGAAGGAGCGTACATTCTCAATATTGCGTACTGTAGTGGACTACAAAAATTGGTCATTCAATTAGAGGTTTTGCCATATTTCTGATAATGCGTCATAAGCCAAATTAGTAAAACCTCTGGCTCACTTTTGTCCAAAAACTTCTCAGATTGAATTTTTACCCGTGG
>NZ_MCYD01000744.1:0-3562 GCF_002876325.1 Vibrio sp. 10N.261.52.A1 | reverse complement strand
ATTTTATATTAACTAATGATTTAGGAACGAAATGGAATTCTCTGCCATCATCATCGTGATTACTTCGGCTCTACTGCATGCGGGCTGGAATGTTCTAGGTAAATCAAACCAAGGCTCTGGCTCATCCTTCTTCTTAGCGTCTGGCTTTGCCGCTGCCGCGATATTGACTCCTTATCTTATCTGGTATGTCGATAATGTTGGCTTTGCAAATATCTCTCTTCCATTTTGGCAATTGGTTTTGCTGAGTGGGATCTGCCAAATTATTTATCTAATTGGATTGGGTGCTGCTTATAAACAAGCTGATATTGGTGTTATCTATCCAATGGCACGAGCGCTACCAGTGCTGATGGTTGGTTTGGGAACCGTATTGATTGGCTATGAGTTGTCACTGAATCAATGGATTGGCTTTGCACTGATCACATTAGGCTGTTTGTTTGTTCCATTGAAACAGTTCTCTGACCTGAAGCTCAAGGCTTACCTAAATCTTGGCGTACTTTGGGCGTTAATCGCCGCTATCGGCACCACTGGCTATTCAATCATTGATAAAGAGGCGCTTCTGTTATTGGAGCCTTTAAGTACGCCGGTTATTACCAATAAACACACTGCAATTTTCTATTTAGGCATCCAGTTTTGGGCAATAGTGCTCCCGCTGAGTATTTGGTTACTGGTAACTAACCAAAGTGTCGAGTTTACGAATGCTTGGGTACTACGCAAGAAAGCCACGGTGGCGGGTATCATGATGGCGTCGACTTATGGGTTGGTGCTGTTTGCAATGACCATGACAGAGAACGTCAGCTTGGTCGTTGCTCTTAGACAGGTGAGTATCATCTTCGGTGTGGTGATGGGGATCTATTTTTTAAAGGAAAAGTGGCACATGACCCGCGGTATAGGCGTTGTTTTGATTCTTATAGGTCTGGTTACCTCACTGATTTAAGAAGCGCCTACTAGGGTATCTTGCTTTGAGAGATAGAAAATGCTCTCTGGCATTGGAAAGTAAAACGCCCTTAACGGTGGATTAATCGTTAAGGGCGTTTTTTAGTTGGTCTTGAGACTGGCTATTTGGTGGTTGGTTTAGTCTGTGAGAGCTTGAGCATCTTGCTGTTTGATAACTTTATGCCCATCTTCACTGACGCCACGTTTCCAGTAGCTACTGATGTAGATGTTCTCTTTTGCGACTTCTTTTTCATTTCTGAAGTACTGTCTGAGTTCACGCATGCTTTCAAATTCACACGCTGTCCATACTGAAACCTGACCGTCTAACCACGTTAAGCTGCGAACCGTTTGGGATAGTGTTTCTGATGTTTCATCTTCAATTAGCCAAGTGATCTTGATGCCTTGAGGGGCTTCTAGCTCTTGCTTGTCTGCTGCTGAATTGATCTGGATAACAGCGTACCCTGTTGCGTCTTCTGGCAGTGTTTTTACTTTTGCGGAGAGCGCAGGGAGTGAAGTCATATCTGCCACTAAGAAGAACCAATCTGACTCTAGGTTCAGCCCCTGAATTAAACCTGGGCCAGCCACTGAAATAGTATCACCAACTTGTGCGCTCATTGCCCATCTCGCAGCAAAGCCACATTGAAGATCTTTAGTGATATGGCGAACGAAATCGACCTCGATGAACTTCTCTAAAGGATTGTAGTGGCGAATGGTGTAGGTGCGCATGGTTGGACGCTCACCTTCGTCTAATTGACTCAAGTCGGTGGTGCCTAGTGGCGAGAATAGTAGCTTGATGTAGCCGCCTACACATTCAGCAGGGTACTTACTTAATCCCTCACCGCTAAACGTAATACGCTGCATGTTTGGAGTAATGGTTGAGGTTTGAGTAACAGTTAATGTGATAGGGCTAGGCTTGCTCATATAAGGCTCTCTTAGATTTTGATGCCCACATAATAATCTCGAACCAGAAAACACTCAATACTAATAATTATCATTTACTGTGATTTACACAAGGACAATTTAGTTAAGAGTGTTTTGCTTATATCGCGAACTTTTATCAACAAAAAAGCCCTTTAGTAAACTAAAGGGCTCGATGAATAGCTTGCTGAACAACAGCGTGATTAGCTGTTTGCTTCTTCTAGTTGAATGGTTTCATCAGCGGCTTTTGCTGCTTCTAGCATCTTACGAATAATGAAAGATGCAGCCATCGCAATACCTACCATTACTACCGCAAGAACAGTCAGCATTTGGAAGTAGTCGCCGTAAACCGTTTGAACGATCTCTTGTGTGATCTCTTGACCTTTCTCTAGTGCGATTGACGTTGAGAATACCGCGCCAACGATACCTGATAGTGCGATTGCTACAGAGAATAAGCTTACAGAGAAGTTCTCGATGTGCTTAGGTGCCACAGACAGGATGAATGCCACTACCATGGAACCCACAATTACTTCACCGAATGCTAGGAAGAAGTGGATTGCTAGGAATACTTCAGGGCGAATCAGAACGTCTTCACCAACGGTAGTCACTGCCATTGTCAGGATACCAAAAGCGATAGCCGTCAGGATGAATGAGAAACCTACTTTCGTTGCTGTAGAGAAGTTGATGTTTTTCTTTTCTAGGCCTGAGAAGATACCAGCGATGATAGGGCCTGCGACCATGCACCATAGTGGGTTCATTGCCATTGACGCTTCTGGAGCAACAGGGATGAAGCCGAATAGGTCACCACGCATGGTGTTGATTGCTACCATTGTCATCGATGTCATCATTTGGCCGTAGTACACAAAGAAACATGTAGTCAGGAATGTGATGATTAAGATCGTGCCCATTTTTAGCATGTCTGATTTCTTCGATTTCACCATCAAAGAGACAAAGTAGATAATGGCTGCAGCACCGATCGCATAAACGATGTTTTGGCCGATATCCATGTTAGAGAACATGAAAAATACTAAGCCGATCATTGCTGCTGATAGGCCAAGGAAAGCTGCCCAGTTTTTAGTGCTTACTGGTTGCTGGTCTATCTCAGCACTTGCTTCAACAAGGCCTTTACGGACAAATAACATCATCAGTAGTGCTGCGCCTGCTAGAACAGCAGACAGAAGGAAGCCACCGTGGAAGCCTACAACAAGCACCAGCATAGGGAATAAGTACTGACCTAACAGTGCACCAATGTTGTTTACTGAATAGTTGATAGGGTAGCAGTTTTCAAAATCTTCTTGTGTTTTGAACGTGCGTTTGTAGAGACTTGGGTAAGAAGGAGACATCAAACCACGTGCATAACTTGCTAACGCAATACCACACAACGCCATAGGAACATTGGTTGCTGCTGCGCCTAGTACCAACAACACATAACCACTCGCGAACCCTAGGAAGGCGATGGTCAAAGAGCGGTAAGCACCTAAGAATTTGTCAGCGATGAAACCACCTGCGATAGCAAACAGTGGCCCAATTGCAGAGAAAGCACCAACGACCATCATGGTGTCAGCTTCGTTGTAGTTAAGGTCCTCAAGGAAGAAACGAGTCAAGATCACCATGACGCCATAGAACGAAAGTCCAAACATCATTTGGCAGAACATCATTGATTTGTTTAATCTATTCCACATTATTTTATTCTCACATTAGTATTAATATG
>NZ_MCYD01000743.1:0-645 GCF_002876325.1 Vibrio sp. 10N.261.52.A1 | reverse complement strand
CGTGGTACAAATTATTACTCTTAGATTAAGTTATATAAAACAATCCTCTAGCAAAAACTCATAATCTTCTAATCGCTGGATACTTCTTCCAGCTTTATGTAACCAATACCTATAGCTTTCACAAAGCCAAACAGTTTGGCTAGTCGTTCAAACTCTACTAATCGCATAAAATAAATAGTTTTTTATCAATCAATGAAAGTTAATCTATGCTTTGCCTGTCTATCTATACTAATGGTATGCATTGAAAATTTGAGGAAGTATCAATGAGTAAGAAAATGATATTGGGTATTGTGCTAGTCGTGACGATTGTTTTATTAGGCATCAACTTTGGTCAATACCTCACGCTGGAAAACGCCAAAGCACAACAAGCCGTGTTAAATGACTATATAGAAAGTAACTTTATTGCGGCTGCCGCGACTTACTTCATCGCGTATATCTTGATCACTGCCTTCTCTATTCCAGGAGCAGCGGTTGTTACCCTGCTTGGCGCTGCTCTATTTGGATTCTGGAATAGCTTGCTTTTGGTTTCTTTCGCCAGTGCGATCGGCGCAACTCTTGCCTTTTTAAGTAGCCGCTACTTGCTGCGTGACTGGATACAAACCAAGTTTGGCGACAAACTCACTACGATTAACAAAGGTGTAGAAA
>NZ_MCYD01000742.1:1374-7547 GCF_002876325.1 Vibrio sp. 10N.261.52.A1 | reverse complement strand
GATACGAGATACGAGAAGCTTGCGCTACTGATTTCGCAGCGCAAGCGTTTCTAACACCATGGACCTTAACGTTCGAGGATCACAAACTCCATATTGTGTTTGTTTTTCTCATCCGCTTGATACATATCGTGAAAGCTCTGCTTCCAACCTTCTCCCCAATCTGGGAATTGAGTATCACCATCAACATCAAAATCGATATAAGTCAGATACAGCTTATCTGCTTTAGGTAGGCAGCTTTCATAGATTGAACCACCACCGATAATCATCACCTCTTCAACATCGCTGACTAGATCCAGAGCTTTTTCAATCGAAGTTACCGTGGTCACTCCTTCAATTTCCAAGTTCATATCACGGCTGATCACAATGTTTAATCGACCAGGTAAAGGACGTCCAATCGAATCATAGGTTTTACGGCCCATGACTACAGGTTTACCCATCGTTGAGCGCTTAAACCATGCGAAGTCCGCAGGCAAGTGCCAAGGCATCTGATTATCTTTACCTATTACACGGTTATTGGCCATTGCTGCAATCATACTGATGATCATAAATCGAAAGTCCTGTCCTTAACTGAGAAAATGGATGCTAGACAATAGGTCTGCGTCGGTAGAATAACAGCCCAGGCACAGCTAAGCCAACCGCTAGACCTGCGATAATGAACATCGATTTCAAAAAGTTCTCCATCAACATCGCAACCAGCTCAGGGCTATATCCTGCCCTATTAATCTCAACCATGGCAATCATCGCTTTAAAGGCAAAGACGCCCGGCACCATAGGAATCAGAGCCGCGACTGTAAATACCTTGGGATGAGCCAACAGCTTATGAGACCAATGCACACCTATGAGACCAACCACTGTTGCGGCGAAGAAGGTTGCCCATTCAATTGGAATCCCAAAGTGCATCATCAAATAACGGCTACCGTGACCGATAGAGCCGCCGAGTGCACAATAAATTAAAGCGCGTTGCGGAACGTTAAACACCAATGCGAATCCGACAGCCGGAATCGCTGCAAAAAACATATCGTTAAGTAAGCCTAAAAACAGTTCGAAGATACTCATTAGCTCGCCCACCCCCAAACACCAGATAGGCTCATCGCAGCAACAATGCCTAAGCTAGTCGCCAAAGTAAGTAAGCTTGCCATGGTAAAGCGCGCCAACCCCATATTGATGTGCCCTTTGAGCATGTCTGCAACAGAATTAATCAGTGGGAATCCAGGCACGAGCATCAATACCGATGAAGCCATTACGATAGTTGGCTGACCACCAATATTGTAGAGGACAGCTTGAGCAGAGATAGTCGTGGTAACAAAAGCTGTGATTGCAAAGTTTAACAGTGGGTTAAAGTGGCGATGACCAATCTCTTGTCTGACGATCATGCCACAGGCAGAAGCAATAAAGGTCATCATGAACACCTGCCAATCACCGCCTGCAAGCCGACTAAAAGAAGCACAAGATAGGCCTATCATCACAACGACTAACCAACGGTTATAGCGCTCAGGGCTGATATTTTGGATCTTTTTATACGCTAGCCCATAATCGAGGATCCCTTTCTCCATCATGATACACACGCGTTGAATATCGGTGATCACTTGCATGTTGATCCCACGATCTGCACAGCTTCGAGTGGTCGTGATACAGTGATCATTCATTACTGTCGTCACAACAAGTGCATTGGCAGACAGCGCAACCTCGACCTCGTCGACTCCACAAGCAATACCGATACGACGCATAATGTCGCCAACTAAAGTGCTTTCCGCGCCATGCGCTAATAACATTTGCCCTGACTGAGCGACAAGTCTTGAGATCGCTCTTTGTTTTGATGCCATGATTTCCTTCCCATTGGCGTTAATACTTAAGAGGTAAATTTTGCCTTAACAATAAAACTCTGTTCATGATTTAGATACAAAAAAACCGCAATATTAATTGCGGTTTTTATCTAATTGACTCAATTAGTCACGAACGTAGATAACGTGGCCGTCATCTTCTTCGTCGTCCCAATCATCCCAATCGTCATCATCTTCGGTAACGACATTTTTGCCGCTCATCGCATCTTTATGGTAGTCATCCCACATAAAGTCGACTTTTTCTTCTTCGGCAACTTCTTCCACTTCACGTGGTAGGTTCTCCATGAACTCACCAAGTTTAAAGCAAAGCTCTTTAGTGCCTAGCTTATTCACTGCAGAGATCTTGAAGTACTCGTCTTCCCAACCTAAAGCATCGATGATTTCTTGAATCTTTTCGTCTGCTTCTTCTTCTGGCATTAGGTCAACTTTGTTGAACACTAACCAACGAGGTTTTTGTGCCACTTTTTCACTGTACTGCTCAAGTTCATCAATGATCGTTAGTGCATTCTGAATAGGATCAGAACCGTCGATCGGCATGATATCAATCATGTGTAGAAGAACACGACAACGCTCAAGGTGTTTCAAGAAGCGGATACCAAGACCTGCACCATCAGCAGCACCTTCGATCAGACCTGGGATATCGGCAACAACAAAGCTCTTCTCAGGAACCACGCTCACCACACCCAAGCTTGGGATCAAAGTTGTGAACGGGTAATCAGCTACTTTTGGTTTCGCTGCAGAAACAGAGCGGATAAAGGTAGACTTACCTGCATTTGGTAGGCCAAGCATACCAACGTCAGCGAGTAGAAGAAGCTCTAAACGCAGTTCACGAACTTCACCTTTAGTACCCATTGTCTTTTGACGAGGAGCGCGGTTAACAGACGATTTGAAGCGCGTGTTACCCAGACCGTGCCAGCCGCCTTTACCAACCATTACCTTCTTGCCGTGCTCAGCAACTTCAGCAACGATTTCATTAGTATGGATATCAACAGCACGAGTACCTACAGGCACTTTTAACGTGATGTCTTTACCACGTTTACCCGTACAGTTACCACCGCGACCGTTTTCACCACGCTCTGCGCTGTAAAAACGTTGGAAACGGTAATCGATCAGTGTATTTAAGTTTTCATCAGCTTGGATGTAAACATCACCGCCGTCACCGCCGTCACCGCCATCAGGACCACCTTTAGCGACGAACTTTTCGCGCCAAAAGCTCACTGTACCATTACCGCCATCACCGGCTTCTATTTTTACTACCGCTTCATCAACGAATTTCATTTTTTAACTCCGCACTTACGTTGCGTTACCACTCATCAAGGAGTGATATAAATTCTAGCAGATCCGAGTTTAGATCGATCACCTAAGATCTAGGCCGACCTGCAACCAAGGAACAAATAAGGAGAGGTTCTTTGCTTGAAACTTGTTAAAGCTTAAACAAGAGCGTCTACTTTTTTATTCTCGTTATAAATAAAAAACCCTGCCGAATCGGCAGGGCTTTTGAATTCAGCTTGAAAGCTATAATAAAATCTAATTAAAGATTAAATTACTCAGCTTCGATGCTTACGAACTTACGGTTTTTAGGACCTTTAACAGCAAATTTCACTTTACCTTCAGTAAGAGCGAAAAGAGTGTGGTCTTTACCGATGCCAACGTTTGTGCCAGCGTGGAACTTAGTACCACGTTGACGTACGATGATGTTACCTGCAAGAACAGATTCGCCACCGAAACGCTTAACACCAAGACGTTTGCTTTCTGAATCGCGGCCGTTATTAGTAGAACCGCCAGCTTTTTTATGTGCCATTGTTAAACTCTCCTAATACTTAAGCGTTAATGCCAGTGATTTTCACTTCTGTGAACCACTGACGGTGACCAGCTTGCTTACGAGAGTGCTTACGACGACGGAACTTAACGATTTTTACTTTATCGCCACGACCGTGTTGTACTACTTCCGCAGTAACCTTACCACCTTCAACAAGAGGTGCACCAACAGCGATTTCTTCGCCGTTAGCAACAAGAAGAACTTTATCAAATTCTACAGTTGCACCAGTTTCAACGTCTAATTTCTCTAAACGAAGTGTTTGACCTTCGCTTACTCGGTGTTGTTTGCCACCAGATTGGAAAACAGCGTACATATTTTACTCCGCTTTTTCCGCACAGCCTATGGTTGTTATTTGTACAACTCGGGTGTGCGCTAAACTAATCAATAGGGCGCAGATTCTACGGGAATCATGGCGCTATGACAAGCCATATTTTTAAAAAATTGGCGAAAACCTGTTCGCCAAAGAAAAGTGCGGCAATCATGCCCTTAAGCGATGTATTAATCAACGTTTTTTAGTGTATTATTCAACAATTAATACAACGTATAAACCTTACAGGGTCTAACTTCAGCCGGATGAACAATGGATTTTAAAGCTATCCAAACGCTTACTGCCAATGATATGGCAAAAGTGAATGAAACAATTCAAGCCCAACTTAATTCTGACGTAAGTTTAATCAACCAGCTTGGTTTTTATATCGTTAGCGGCGGCGGCAAACGCCTACGCCCTTTGCTTGCTCTTTTATCTGCTCGTGCTCTTGGTTACCAAGGCGAAGCACATATTACCTCTGCAGCCTTTATTGAGTTTATTCATACCGCGACTCTGCTTCATGACGATGTTGTCGACGAATCAGACATGAGACGTGGTAAGGCAACCGCCAACGCAGCCTTTGGTAATGCTGCCAGTGTTTTGGTAGGTGACTTTATTTACACACGCTCATTCCAAATGATGACGACGCTAGGATCTTTAAAGATCCTCGAGCTAATGAGTGAAGCGGTAAACGTGATTGCTGAGGGTGAAGTTCAACAATTAATGAACTGCAACAACCCAGACACCACTGAAGAAAGCTACATGCAGGTTATCTACTCGAAAACTGCTCGCCTGTTTGAAGCTGCGACTCAAATTGGCGCGATTCTGACTGAGTCGTCACCAGACATCGAAACGGCAATGCAAAACTATGGCAAATACCTAGGCACTGCATTCCAGCTGATTGATGATGTAATGGATTACACCGCAGATGGCAAAGAGATGGGTAAGAACGTTGGTGATGACCTAGCAGAAGGCAAACCGACCTTGCCTCTTTTATACGCAATGCACAATGGCTCTCCAGAGCAAGCAAGCATGATTCGTGAGGCGATTGAAAAAGCCAACGGCATGGAACGTCTCGACGACATTATGGCTGTGATGAAAGAGACAGGCTCTTTAGAGTACACGACAAATAAAGCCTACGAAGAGGCCGATAAAGCCATCGCTGAGCTTTCTGTACTTCCTGACTCTGAATATAAACAAGCGCTAACCACTCTCGCACACTTAGCTGTTAAACGCAGCAAGTAAGCAGGTTAATAGACAAGCTTCTATATAAATAACAAAAAAGAGCCTCTGGGCTCTTTTTTTAGTTTTGAACAAATATTTGTAAAGGAATTAAGTTCAATATCGACTAGCTTCCAATGATAGTGGCAGTTGAGCTTCAATTTCTTCAAGCTCTTCCATTGGCACTGCATATTGCTCATGCCCATTGTAAGTCTCTACTAAGGCATACTGCTCTTGCTCATCAATTACCAATACTTTTCCTAAGTGCCCCAAATATTCGACATTCATACCTTTCTGAACAGTAGCCATAACATTTCCCTTCAACTTAGTGTTAAAAGCGAATACGAGTAGCTTGAACTCTAGGATCAAAAAAGCCGACCTATAAGGTCGGCTTTTATTATATCTGTTTGGCTAAATGAATCGTGTCTCGCTTACTTAGCGAATTCAACACCAATCTCGATATCGCCATTTAGCGTTTCAAGCATGCTGTCTAAAGCATTACGTTCGAAATCGCTCAATTCACCGTAGCTAAGGATAGCTTCTGCGCCCTCTTTACCTAGCTTAACTGGTTGAGCAAAGAATGGTGCGTGCTCGCCTTCACCTTCAACGTATGCACACTCGATGACGTTCTCTTCACCTTGTAGAGCTTTCACTAGAGCAAGACCGAAACGACAAGCTGCTTGGCCCATAGATAGTGTTGCACTACCGCCGCCCGCTTTAGCTTCTACAACTTCAGTACCTGCATTTTGGATACGAGTCGTTAATGCTGCGATTTCTTCGTCAGTGAACTCTACGCCTTCAACTTGAGAAAGAAGAGGAAGAATAGTCACACCAGAGTGACCACCGATAACAGGAACGCGAATGTCGCCTGGATCTTTGTCTTTTAGCTCAGCAACAAAAGTTTCAGAACGAATCACATCCAGAGTAGTAACACCGAATAGACGACGCTTGTCGTAAACGCCCGCTTTCTTAAGAACTTCAGCAG
>NZ_MCYD01000742.1:0-632 GCF_002876325.1 Vibrio sp. 10N.261.52.A1 | reverse complement strand
TCTTAAGAACTTCAGCAGCGATTGGCACAGTCGTGTTTACAGGGTTAGTAATGATACCAACACAAGCTTTTGGACATACGACCGCAATTTTCTCTGCAAGAGACTTCACAATGCCAGCGTTCACATTGAAAAGATCCGCACGATCCATACCAGGCTTACGAGCAACGCCCGCAGAGATAAGTACAACATCCGCACCTTCAAGTGCAGGTGTTGGATCTTCACCCGCGTAACCTTTGATCGAAACAGGTGTTGGGATGTGGCTAAGATCGGCAGCAACACCCGGAGTTACCGGTGCGATGTCGTAAAGTGCAAGATCTGAACCAGCAGGTAGGCGATTCTTAAGTAGTAGGGCTAGGGCTTGACCGATGCCACCAGCGGCACCAATAACAGCTACTTTCATTGTTATTCTCCTTGAGAGCTTTCTCTTATAAATTCTTGGTAGGGTAATTCTTGAGCTAAATTAAAGTTAAAAAACTATATTAATCACAAAGTGATTACAATCAATTAACGCCAGCTTTGCGACTTCGCGCAAGTCAGTAAAACCGTGCTACACAGCAAGTTGGCATTATGGCGATAATCGACTGAAATAACAAAATAAGTCGTCGCAAATAACACATTATTCTATTAAATAT
>NZ_MCYD01000741.1:0-8141 GCF_002876325.1 Vibrio sp. 10N.261.52.A1 | reverse complement strand
GCTCACTTTTCTGTGAGCCTTTGGCTTATTTAGGAGGGCCCAAACTCGTGGGCAGCGTCATGGCTAAAGTCAAGCAAGCGGTAGATCTGCAACCACTTGGTTGAACGCGATTCGAGCATTCTGAGCCTGCTCAGATAACTCGACCTTTTTCGCTTGTGCGGCACTAAGATTACTCTCGGCCTGCTCAAGTGCTTGCTGCAGGTTCTCTGGTAACTCGTGAGTTTCCATTTGTGAACCTTGTTCTAGCACATAAGCGCGAATTTCTTTTTTCACTGCTGCTAGTTCTGTATAAGCAACACGCTCAAGCTCTGCAGCTTCTTGCGCAGCGTCTCTCTCTTTCTCAAACTGAGCCAGTGCCATACCTTCAGCTGACCATGGATCCATGTCTGGCAGCTCTTCGATATTGATGGTTGGTTCGATGTACGCATCTTGGTGACGTAAATCGAGGCTAGTTGCGCGCACTGCTGAAATCATCAACATCACAGAGATAGCCAGTAGCGGTAGGCCACCAACAATCGCTGCAGTTTGTAACGTACTCAAGCCACCCAGGAACATCAGAATCGTTGGTAAGAACGACAGTGTGAATGCCCAGAACATACGGTTCCAACGCATTGGTTCTTCTGTCACGTTGTTCTGAACAACAGAGGCAAGGATGTATGAGATAGAGTCAAAGGTAGTCGCAGTGAAAATGATACACAGTAGTGTAAATACCGCGATAACGATTGTGCTCATCGGTAACTGTGCCAGCATCGAGAAGATAGCCTTAGTTGCGCCTTCATTGTTTAGTACAGCTACAACATCTAGCTCGCCAGACAGTTGTAGAGACAGACCGTAGTTACCCAAGATCATGAAGAATAGGAAGCAACCTAATGAACCAAAGAAGATAGAACCTGACACCATTTGTTTGATGGTTCGACCGCGAGATATACGCGCTACAAATAGACCCATACTTGGTGCAAATACTAGCCACCATGCCCAGTAAAAAATCGTCCAGTCTTGTGGGAAGTGCGTATTTTCGAATGTGCCGTAGCCACCAAATGGTTCAGCCCATGTCGCCATCACGAAGAAGTTAGACAGCAGACGGCCAATCGAGTCTAAGCCGGTTTCCAGCATGAAGATCGTTGGACCAGCAATCAGTACGAAAGCCAATAGACCCATTGCACCCCAGAAGTTGATGTTACTCAGGATCTTAATGCCTTTTTCCAAACCTGCGTAAGACGAGTAAGCAAAAATAGCAGTACAGACCAAAAGAACCGTCACTTGTGTCAGGTTGTTTTTCGGTAGGCCAAACAGGTGATTCAAGCCTTCGGTGATTAGAGGTGCTGCTAAACCTAAGGTTGTTGCTGCGCCACCTAATAGGCCGAAAATGAATAGGATATCAACGATCTTTCCTGGTACGCCTTTACTACGGTGCTCACCAAGAACAGGCATTAGTGCACTTGAGATCTTTAGAACAGGTTGTTTACGCACGTAGAAGAAGTAAGCGATAGGAATTGCCGGGATTAGGTAGATAGACCATGCGATTGGTCCCCAGTGGAACAGGCCGTAGGTTGCTGCCCAACGAACCGCTTCTTCACTACCTGGTTCTAGTTGGAAAGGAGGAGATTGGTAGTAGTAAGCCCACTCAATACAGCCCCAGTACAAGATACTTGCACCGATACCACCACAAAATAGCATGGCAGCCCATGAAGCAGTTTTAAACTCAGGCTCTTCATCAGCTTCGCCTAGTTTAATTTGTCCCATATCACTGAACACCACGTACACCATAAATGCACAGGCTGCGAGACCTAGTGCTAGATATAGAAAACCAAGTTGATCAGTCATGAATGTTTTCGCAACCGCAATCCAGTCTGCGCCTTGAGCAGGGAACAGAATGAGCGGGAAAACTATCGTGAGGAGGAGTGCAATCGCACCAAAGAAGGTTGGCTTATCGATAAGCTCAAAAGTGTTTTTCACGAGTATTATTCCATTTAAATGAGAGCGGAATTATGGAATGAACTCGTTTTTCTGACCTAATCGGGTCTGTTGTCGTGACGACAAATCGCTTTTATTTAGAATAAAATACGATCAAAGGACTACGCAGGTAAGGCTATATTAGAGCAAGCAGAATACCGCCTACGGTTGCCGCTGCGGATAGGTATTGCCCCGCTGAATAAGAACCGTCATTTTCTTCTTCGATCTTATCTGGGTGATCCATACCTAGAGCACCGTGAGCAAATGATTCAACTTTATCGGTAACTGTCGCGTTTTCTGCTTCAACCTTCTTAGCTTCTTTATCGATTTCTTTAAGGGCAGATAAGAGCGCTTTGCCCTCTTCAGAAAGTTTAACCGTATTTTGCTCAACCTTAAGCGGCGCAGGCTTTTCAGCTTCGTTAGCTGAACTTTTAGCGTTCATCTGCGAAGGCGAATATAGCTGAGTATTACTCGTTCCTACTGGCGTCATATAGCTCTCCTTACCTATCCTTAAACATAGTATCGGCAGAGGTGTGAAAAACTTGTGCAATTAATCATCGATAGTGATGTTTTTTTATTCGCACATTACATTTTCTTCTGCTTAATCAAAACTGCTTGGTAAATAAGCAATTCCTATGCCGATACCCATGTTCAACCTAAGAAGCTAAGCGAGCTTAGTCACATTGTAGGTCTGAGCTGCGTTTAGACAGGTGTTTGTATGCCTTCATACGGTTCTCTTTCTGAACAAAACGTACGGGTGGAGACAGCACTTGCAGTTGGTAATCACTCGAATCTGAAGACAAGGCGTCAACAGGCGTGATGATGGCAACTTTTAGGTCAGGATTGCGACGCGAGATAGAAGCGGCTGTGCCTAAACCACCTTCAGTATGGAACTTACCAGCGACATGAATCACCTGTTTGTTAGGGTTCGTTGCTAGGTAATCGACAATCGATTCCGCCATGGTTTCATCCCAAGTCACTTGAGCGGCAAACTGCTTTTCTGTTTGTTCTGGCGTACCGTGATGCATCGATGCCATGAACTTTTCTTTGTAAGGGCTATCGCCAATATTAACCTCAGTCGCAACCCAATCTCGCTGTTCTGAAGAAAGCTGCTCTAGGTAAGGTAATCCTTTACGGCCAATACACTGAACGAAGGGTTTGGGCGCATTCGCCGCGATAACATCTAAGTCATTCGCTTTTGCGAACTCTACTAATGCGCGGTAATCACTTTCGTAATTTGGCCAAGCTGCAGCCTTGGAGATAAGTACCTGCTCGCCAATTTCACCGTTTAGATATTGGTTAAGCGTGTCTTGGTGTTCTCGAGTAAATTGCTCCATTGATAGGGCAATGTTTGAGTCTGCATTTTGACGCGCTTTTAAGAAATCAGTTTGAAAGCGGTGGATGGCGGAGTGAGTGTGCCATTCGCCAATAAGAATGACGTCAGCGTCTAGCAGCTCTTGAGGTAAAGCGTTAAGTGAGAGTGCTTCGCCTTGTGGTGAGGCAAACTGGTAATCGTAGTAGGTGGAAACGGTTTCCGGTTGAACCACTTTTTGAGAAGTGTTTTCTGAAGGTTGATTAGCACAAGCTGTGAGAAGAGTGGCTAATCCGATAAGAATAATACGTTGCATGAAATGCCTCCTTGAAGAACACGCATACTAAAGGAGGCAAGATGAGATTTCAATGCAAACGATAATCAATATCAATTAAATCTTTTTGCGGTACACTCTTAGCATAAAGTCAGCTTCACAGTTGAATTGCTCTGCGTTGGTGAGTTGTTGTTTAAACTCTTCAGTTGCTTTCCAAGCAAACGGCGTCATCTGTAGCAGGTCGAATGCATCGGACCCCGATAGTTCCATCATATAGTTTAGTTGCTCTTGATGCTCAAGCGTAAAACCTTCGATCAATTCAGGATCTTCATCGTGTAAACGCACACCATCATAAATGGCGTCACGCAACTGATATAGGTGTCGGCTTGCTGGTGTCACTGTAATCACGACACCATTATCCTTGATGGTACGTTGCAGCTCTTCTGCCTTGCAAGGCGCATAAATGCGTAGAATGCCGTCTAAGCTGTTTTCAGCAAAGGGTAGACGATGGCTAGAGGCAACAGAGAAGTCAACCGCAGGGTAGCGTTTAGCCGCGTATTTGATAGCAATCTTAGAAATGTCTAGACCAAAAATTGCACCGTTTTTATCTTGAAGATTCAGCGCGATTTCATTGGTGTAATATCCCTCGCCACAGCCAATATCCAACAGGCTAGGATTTGTGTCTGGCAGGTAGCTAGAGCATAAGCCGACTGCCGCTTGGCGCATTGGCTCGTAATGGTTGCCTTCAAGGAAGCGACGACGTGCCTGCATCATCTCTTTGTTGTCACCTGGATCTTTTGAACGTTTGTGGTGTGCGGGCATCAAGTTGACGTAGCCTTCTTTTGCTAAATCGAACTGATGGTTCTTTTCACACTTAAACGTACGATCGTTTTGAGATAAAGGTTGGTGACACAGAGGGCATTGGTAGTGCATGACGATCTCAGAGCATAGAGTAGGGCGGCAAATTCTATCAAAAAGGACTCCGTCAGGCTAAACAAAAAAGCCGTCAATAGTGGCTCTGGAGATACGGAGTATTGGGGATGACGACATTAAAAATCATTGCTTCGATTTCGGTCACGTTTGTCTGCGGTTTTTCTAGCTATGGTTCACTCTTCAATAGCGTGAATAAGAAACTGATATGAAAAAGAAAATTATCCTCGATACGGACCCTGGCATCGATGACGCAATGGCCATTTTATTTGCAGAAGCTCATCCAGAGATTGAGCTGATGGGGATTACGACGGTCTATGGCAATGCGACGATAGACAACGGCACTCAGAATGCGCTTTATCTAAAGCAAAAGTTTGGTATGAATGCGCTGGTGGCAAAGGGCACTGATAAGCCTTTAGTCAGAGACCCAGTTGGCGCTACCGTGGTCGTACATGGTGAAGCGGGTTTTGGTGATGTGAAAGCGCCAAGTTCACTAGATGTCTCAGCGATTGAAAAGCCCGCTTATCAGTTCATTATTGATAGTGTTCGTGCTGAGCCTGGAGAGATTACCCTCGTGGCGGTTGGGCCTCTCACTAACCTTGCTTTGGCGTTGGAAGCTGCCCCTGACATTGTCGAATTGGTTAAGGAAGTGGTCATTATGGGCGGAGCCTTTGGTGAAAATGACCACAGAGGTAATGTGACGCCGTTTGCTGAAGCGAACATACACGATGATCCTCATGCTGCAGACAAGGTCTTCACGGCATCATGGCCTGTGACGGTTATCGGGCTTGATGTAACAGAGGAGAGCTTCTTTACTGCTCAATATTTGGATGATTTAAGAGATGATGCTGGAGAGGTAGGGCAGTTCATCTGGGATGTAAGCCGTTACTATTTGAAGTTCTACTCAGAAAAGGTGGGAATGGAAGGCTGTCACGTTCACGATCCATCAGCTATTGCTTATGTTATCCAACCTTCTTTATTTGAGTGCCGAAGTGGTGCAATTAGAGTTGTAACAGACGGCCCTGCTGAAGGTATGACCATCCAGAAAAGCGACCAACGCAAATACATGAATGATGAGTGGAGTTCATTCCCAGCGCAGAAGGTCGGCGTTAAAGTAGACGATGAAGCGTTGTTGTCACTCTACAGAGAGACGTTAGTTCGATATTCTCAGAGTTAAGCTTGAGCGTTAGCCGATTGAGAGTAATAAAAAAGCCGGAGTGAACCGGCCTTTAATATATCTTGCGTAGTGAACAGTTTCCTGAACAGGTTACTGAACAGAAATCGTTGTAATCAGCTGGTGGTTCTCGCCAGGCTGAAGTGTTTTACCTGACTCTAAACTTGGCGCGTGCAATGTTGATTCAACACATAGCATGGTGAGGTAGCCATCATCTTGCATGTCGCCCATACCAGCAGCACCTTCTGCCCAAGGGTTCCACAAGACCGCAGAGTTATGGCCTTGGTTTTCAACTGTTAAAGTACGCTCAAGTTTTTTGTCCGCAACTAAGATTTGCGCTTCTGGCTGAGTGTACACTCGGTCAATGGTGTCGGTTAGCACAAGCTCAGCACCGCCTTGGCAGATCTTGCCACCTTGTAAGCTGTCGATGTACTCAGCACCCATACCTGTGGTGGTTGTGTTATGGATGTCTGCAACGTTTAGGTAAGTGTGCAGCGCACCAGAGAAAGTCCATGGTTGAGAATCTGTGTTCTTCACATCTAATGTTACTTTTAGCTCATCACCAATCTCAACATTTAGGCGAGCATCGAACTGATGAGGCCATACTGCCAGCGTCTCTTCACTAGGCTTCAGACCTAAGCTTACAATCACACCCGCTTCACTTTCACGGTGCTCAACTAATTGCCATTCACTTGAGCGTGCAAATCCATGCGCAGGTGCCGCAATGCGACCAAACCAAGGCCAACATACTGGAATACCACCACGCAATGCTGTTTTGCCATCAAACTTAGCTTGTTGACTCATCCAAATCAGGTCTTCTTGACCTTGTGGTTGGAACGACACAACATGACCGCCAAACAGTGAAATCGCCGCATTTGCCTTCTCGTGAATAACGCGAACTAGTTTTATACCTTGGTGTTCAACAATAGTCACGTTGTCAGAAAGTACAGCCAATGTAGGTAGAGTTGATAAATCCATTACATGATCCTTCTAAGGAAATTGAATTCAAATGCTGACTCGATTCAAGCTTGTGATGAGAGGTGCAAGCAAACCAGTATTGGAATTGAATTTTACGTTTGGGCTATCTTGGTGGATTCAAATAGACGAAGTTAAAAGATAGCAGGTATTAAAAAGGCGACACTAAGGTCGCCTTTTTCAAAGTCTGCTCAAAACAGTCTTTGCTAATGCTTATCTAAAGCTATTTCTAAAAAGAAATTACTTAGAGATGTGAGCGATTAGGTCAAGAACTTTGTTTGAGTAACCGATTTCGTTGTCGTACCAAGATACAACTTTAACGAATTTGTCAGTTAGAGCAACACCAGCTTTAGCATCGAATACTGAAGTGTTAACTTCGCCGATGAAGTCTTGAGAAACAACTTGGTCTTCAGTGTAACCTAGAACGCCAGCCATTTCGCCTTCAGAAGCTTCTTTCATTGCAGCACAGATTTCTTCGTAAGAAGCAGCTTCTTTTAGGTTAACTGTTAGGTCAACTACAGAAACGTTAGCTGTTGGTACACGGAAAGCCATACCAGTTAGAAGGCCGTTTAGTTCTGGAAGAACAACGCCTACAGCTTTAGCAGCACCAGTTGAAGATGGGATGATGTTTTGAGAAGCACCACGGCCACCGCGCCAGTCTTTAGCAGAAGGACCATCTACAGTTTTTTGAGTTGCTGTAGTAGCGTGAACTGTAGTCATTAGACCAGACTCGATGCCCCACTTGTCGTTAAGAACTTTAGCGATAGGTGCAAGACAGTTAGTAGTACAAGAAGCGTTAGAAACGATGTCTTGACCAGCGTAAGTTGCTTGGTTAACGCCCATAACGAACATTGGAGTTGCGTCTTTAGAAGGACCAGTAAGAACAACTTTCTTAGCACCAGCAGTGATGTGCTTACGTGCAGTCTCGTCAGTTAGGAAAAGACCAGTTGCTTCAGCAACAACGTCTACGTCGATTGCATCCCACTTAAGATCTTCTGGGTTACGCTCAGCTGTAACACGTACAGTTTTACCGTTAACGATTAGGTTACCGCCTTCAACTTCAACAGTACCGTTGAAACGGCCGTGAGTTGAATCGTACTTCAGCATGTATGCCATGTATTCAACGTCGATAAGGTCGTTGATACCAACAACTTCGATGTCATTGCGCTCTTGCGCTGCACGGAATACGAAACGACCGATACGGCCAAAACCATTAATACCTACTTTGATAGTCATTGTAGTTGCTCCACAACTTAATTTCTGATTAAAGATAACTGGTAGTAAAATTACAGAATCCAGTCTAAATCTGCAATAGATAATCCGACTTAACTTGTTTAATGTCAAAAAAAAGCGACGCTTTTCTTAACAATTGAGTGTAAGTGGTTGAAAATTGACCATTGCTAGTGGTTCTGCACCCTTCCAGTTGGGTAAAATACCTCTAAATGACGATTCACTTATGAGTGTATATGTACAATGTTTTCTTGTGAGAAAGTATGTGCTACAAAACGACTCATATGCAAGCC
>NZ_MCYD01000740.1:0-7697 GCF_002876325.1 Vibrio sp. 10N.261.52.A1 | reverse complement strand
ATTCAATGAAATAAACATCGGGACTAACTTTGATTTCCATCAATTTAGCGGTAATCCGGATTAAGTTGGGCATTTTATATATGGTGTATGTTTGATATTTACCTTTTATGGTTTGCTTGATAAATGATTCGACTTTCAAGCCTGGAGTAGCACGTTTATTTTGCTTAGATTGGATGAGTGAGACAGTCAAAGACGTTATACGGAATTTTATGCATTCAGTATGATTTATGTATGGTTGAATTTCGAACATTGATATACTGAAAGAATAATTCCATTGCCATCAACACGTTCCGTTCAGGTGTGCCTATGCTGCTCTCTTCAATTATTCATCATACACGCGGCGATTTTGTTCGCAGGCTGATTGCCATTGCTTTGCCAATCACCTTGCAGAGTATTATGTTTTCAAGCCGAGGCTTGGTGGATGTGCTGATGCTAGGCCAGCTTGGGGAAGCTGATATTGCGGCAGTTGGTGTCGCGAGCCGAGCGATGTTTGTGACGACTATTATGCTGGTGGGTGTGACCACTGGTGGTGCTCTGCTTACTGCTCAGTATTGGGGAGCTGGTGATAGACAAGGGGTAAGGGAAAGTACCGCATTAACCTGGTTGGTTTCGACCCTGTTTGCTCTTCTGACGATTGTCTTCTTTGTCTCTTTCCCTGCTCAAATCATGGGTGTGACGACCGATTCTCAAGAAGTGATCAGTTTAGGTGTTGAGTACATCGTCATTACCTCTTTTAGTATGTTGGCGGTGTCGTGCGTTAGTAGTATGGCCGTGGGCTTACGAGCGATGCACAAACCCGGGCTAAGTACCTTCTTCAGTGGTATTGGTATCCTATCCAACGTGTTTTTAAACTGGGTGCTGATCTTCGGTAATCTAGGTTTTCCGGCTCTGGGTATCAAAGGTGCTGCGATAGCCACGGTATTAAGTGGCGCTATCGAAGTGGCGACCTTGTTTGGTTACCTCTATTTCTCTAAACACTTACTCGCTTTTGGGCTCTGTGACATCAAAGCTGCTGCGACGGTAGATAAAGTCGTTCGCTTCTTGAAGTTGTCGCTGCCTACAACCTTCAACTTCTTAGCTTGGGCTGGTGGCTTGTTCGCTTATCACGCCATCATGGGACAATCCGGTGTGCAAGGCTTAGCGGCGCTTTCGGTGATGACACCTGTTGAATCTATCTCATTGAGCTTATTGATAGGGATGTCGAACGCAGCTGCGGTATTGGTGGGGAACCAACTCGGCGCCAAAAACAATGAAGCGGTTTATTATCAAGCGCTCGGTATTACTATCCTATGTTTCTTAACCAGTATTGTGGTCGCGATTTTCCTCTACTTTGTGCAAACACCAATCTTGAACGCGTTTAGTGCATTAACGGAAGAAACTAGAGCACTTTCTGAGAAGTTTATTCTGATCCTCAGTGTCGGTATTGTTATTCGCTCAATCCCTATGACGGTGATTGTTGGTGTGTTGAGAGCGGGGGGCGACGTTAAGTTCTGCCTCTACCAAGATTTGATAGCACAGTGGGTGATTGGTATTCCGCTAGCGGCTGTCGCGGCCATCTACTTTAAATTTCCACCAGAGTGGGTGTACTTACTTTTCCTCACTGAAGAGGTGATTAAGTGGAGCGGTTCGCTGTATCGCATGAAAACAAGAAAATGGATTAAAAACTTGATAGGAAGTTGAAGTAGGGCGCATCAATCGCATCACTTTATCGTTGGCATGTGATCTATCTTTCAAAATACTTCCTCCTAACAGGGAATTAGTGTAGATTCTCCTTCCAAATTCTAACTAATGCGAGCTGTTGAATGTTAAAGCTGTCAGACCTGTGTAAAGGCTATGTTGATGGGGGGGAATTCCACCCTGTTTTGCAAGGTGCTGAACTGACATTGAATCAAGGTGACCAACTCGCATTAATGGGCGAAAGCGGCTCAGGAAAAAGTACTCTACTTAACCTAATTGCAGGTTTGGATCTCGCTGACTCTGGCGAAATCGTTTTTCCAAACTTCAACATGCACGATTCTACCGAGCGTGAACGTACCGCTTATCGTCGAAACAACATTGGTCATATCTTCCAGCAGTTCAACTTATTACCAACGTTGAATATCGCAGATAACATCCGTTTTTGCCGTCAACTAAAAGGCTTACCTGAAGATAAAGGTTTGTGGAGACAGATTCTTTCTGCTTTAGACCTTATGCCTCTACTTGGTCGTTACCCAGAGGAAGCATCAGGTGGTCAGCAACAACGTGCCGCGATCGCTCGAGCCTTGTATATGGAGCCAAAAATCTTATTGGCTGATGAACCGACAGGTAGCCTCGATGAGCGTAACGCAGAAGCGGTAATGCGCTTGCTGACCTCTTTAGCTCGCCAATTAGAATGTACGCTACTGTTGGTAACGCACAGTGAAAAAGTTGCCCTGCATATGGACGGCCGGATCCGCCTACAAGGAGGACAGCTGCATGTTATGGCCCGTAGTTAAGGCGCTACTCGGTCACTATCGACGTTACCCTCTACAAATTATCTTGGTATGGCTAGGCTTAACTCTTGGCGTATCACTATTGGTTGGTGTTACTGCTATCAATCAACACGCCAAGCAAAGTTATGCTCATGGCGAAAAACTCTTTTCGAATCCTCTTCCTTACCGTATTCGACCAAAACACAACGCCAATAAAATCCCGCAAGGTTTTTACATCCAGCTTCGCCGTGAAGGCTTTCAACAGTGCTCTCCTTTTGATCACCATCGTATCACTGATGAAAACGGCGCGAATTTTATGTTGATTGGTATCGACCCTGTTTCGATGCTTCAACTGCAACCGGGCGTGGCGTTAAAAGATCTTAATACGTTGAACCTGATGAAACCGCCGTACCCAATCCTTGTGAGCGACGATCTTGCTGAACACATGGAGTGGAAGAACGGTGACTACATCCACCTTATGGATGGTTCTGAGCTTGGCCCATTAATGGTTGATCAAAACAACATCATTGATGGTACTAGGCTGATTGCCGATATCTCGCTACTTAGAATGCTGAAACGCAGCGCTGGTTTGTCGGTCATTGCGTGCTCAGACATGTCTACCGAAAAGTTTGAACGACTCAAGAGCATGCTACCGAATGGCTTGACGATTTCGCGTAGCTCTAAAGCAGAACTTGAGTCACTCACTAATGCCTTCCACTTAAATCTAAAAGCGATGGGGATGCTGTCCTTTGTTGTGGGCTTATTTATTTTCTACCAAGCGATGTCGTTATCATTTATCCAACGTCAGCCGTTAGTGGGGATCTTAAGACAAACCGGTGTATCGGGTTGGCAGCTCACTAAAGCGCTATGTTTAGAGCTATTGATTCTGGTTTTACTGAGTTGGATCTGCGGTAATGTCTTTGGTTTGATGCTTGCAAACCAACTGTTGCCAGCGGTGTCTTCTAGCCTTGGTGATTTATATGACGCCAATGTTGGCTTAACGATTGACTGGAATTGGCGTTGGAGCGGCTACAGCTTAATGATGGCATTGATTGGTGCTTTCTTGGCGTGTGCATGGCCATTGGTTCGCTTACTCAAATCTCAGCCGATTCGTTTGTCTTCTCGCTTATCCCTGATGCGTTTCGCGGGCACTGAGTTCACTTGGCAAGCTTTGATAGGTTGTGGTTTCCTTGTTGCTGCTGTTGCGGTTTACCAAGCGCCACAAACTCAAGAGTCAGGTTTTGCCATCATTGCGCTAATGCTGGTGAGTGTGGCTCTGTTTACGCCGTTTTTGATGTGGAAACTGTTTAACAGTCTCTCCTATTCATTACGTTGGGTTCGTGCTCGCTGGTTCTTCGCGGACGCAGCATCAAGCATGAGCTACCGTGGTGTTGCGACTATGGCCTTTATGTTGGCATTAACCGCGAACATTGGTGTAGAAACTATGGTTGGTAGTTTCAGAGACACTACGGACAAATGGTTAACACAGCGATTGGCCGCAGACCTCTATATATACCCAACAAACAACGCAGCAGCACGTATGAGTAACTGGTTGTCAGAGCAGCCAGAAGTTGATTCTGTGTGGTGGCGCTGGGAAAAAGATGTCGCTTCTCCAGTGGGCAGTATTCAAGTGGTGAGCACCGGGCCTTCAGAGGGCGAGCTTGAAGCGTTAACGATTAAACTCGGCATCCCGAATTATTGGTATCACTTACATCACTCTAAAGGTGTGTTGATCAGCGAATCCATGTCACTCAAGTTGGGGATTCGCCCTGGTGATTATATTGATCTATACGACAACCTAGGCTCTGGTTGGCAGGTTGTCGGTGTGTATTACGATTATGGCAACCCTTACCACCAAGTGATGATGTCACATCGAAACTGGTTATACGGTTTTGCAGGTCGTGGTAATGTCGGACTGGGTGTAATACTAAAAGACGATGTGAATGCTATTGGGCTGAGAAGCAGGCTGGAAAGTGTATTTAGGCTTGGTTCTGAGCGTATTTTTGACAACAACAATATTCATAGCCAGGCGATGCGCGTGTTTGATCGAACCTTCGCCATTGCCGATACCTTGGGTAATATCACGTTGGTAATCGCCGTGTTCGGTATTTTCTTTGCGACGGTCGCTGGTGAGGTTTCAAGACAAAGGCATATATCGTTGCAACGATGTTTAGGCGTATCGGCGAAAGAGTTGATCCTTACCGGAAGTTTGCAGCTGTTTGTGTTTGGGCTTATCTCTTCGTTAATCGCAGTTCCACTTGGTTTAGCGTTGGCGAACTTGATTGTTGATATCGTTATCAAGCAGTCTTTTGGCTGGTCACTCGAGCTACAAGTGCTTCCTTGGGACTATTTCGAGACATTTGCTTGGGCAATGGCAGCATTGATGTTAGCTGGTGCTTTACCAGTGATGAGAATGATTCGGAACACACCGATGAAATCATTAAGGGATGCGCTTTAATATGTTTCTAAGGAATAGCTCAACTAAGTTAAGACACCGATTTCTATCATCCCTGTTGTTGATCAGTTTCTTTGGCATCTTTTTGAGTGTTTGGGGCTACTATTCTTATTTTGTCGACCCTGGCGAGAAAGGAGTCAACGAGATTAATTCGGTGTTGGTCAGCGAACACTTCAATGTATTTGAACCTGTCTTGCCTGACCGAGGCGTATCACTTCCACGAGACTTCAAGTTCCACCCGGAATTTCAGCACGAGTGGTGGCACTATTTTGCGTCTTTGAAAGGGGACGATGGCAAAGAATATTCAGTTCAGTGGAGCTTCTTCCGCATTGCAACGGATGAACGTGAAACGCCGGGATGGCAGAGCCCACAAGTTTACATTTCGAACGTGGTGATCTCTTCTAAATCCAAAGTGTGGAAAGAGCAGAGAATAGCTCGTGGTGGCATTGGCCAAGCGGGAATGACCAGTCGCCCATTTAGAATTTGGATTGATAATTGGAACTGGCGCTCACTGGGGAATACACCGTTTCCTGGTCGTCTACAATTACAAACGGATACGTTTGGGCTGCAATTAGATACAGTGGCGAAAGGGCCATATGTACTTAATGGCGAGAACGGTTATCAGAAAAAGCATGATTTGCTACCTGTCGCGTCGTACAACTTTAACGCGCCGTTTTTATCATTGAGTGGTGTACTGAATCTTGATGGCGTAGCTAAGGAAGTAGAAGGCACAGCGTGGGTCCACAAAGAGTGGGGCAGTGGCTTACTTGGAGCCGGTCAGCAAGGCTGGGATTGGTTTGTGTTTAACCTTGATGACGGTACAGCACTGAGCATCAACCGCTATCGCCATAATCAGCAGTTACCCTATGTGTTCGGGACGTTAGCCACTCGTTCTGGCAAGGTTTACCAGTTAACGGAATCGGATATCTCGATTCAGCCTTTGCAGAACACAACGCTAATGAATGGCAGACGAATGCCGCTCCAGTGGATCATTAACGTGCCTAAGCATGATATCAACCTAACTACGCGCATTATACGTCGAGATATGTGGCTTCCATTTGTCATACCATATTGGGAAGGGCCAATCATGGCCAGCGGAAGCCATGAGGCAACCGGCTTTATGCAGCTTACCGGCTACTAAAAAACACCTAAGGCTATCATTTGATAGCCTTTTTTTGTGCCACTTACTTTTCTCTGCATGCAATGAATTGTGCATACAGGTTCGATGAACTCATCTATACTTAATTCATGGTGCATAACAACATTATGGAATATACGACGTATTGTTTAGTATTTGTAGGAAAAACCGAAGTTAAACATCCAAAGAAGTGATTATCTATCGATAAAGCTTGGATATAAACTCATGGTTATTCTTTGTTATTCGTTTATTTAAATAATAAATATAAGGGCGAAATCATGACCGACGTCATCCGTGACTTCTTTAAAATGGAATCTGCTGGCGGCATCATCCTAGTTATCGCTGCGGCGATCGCAATGTTTGTAGCAAACTCACCACTGAACGAAATGTACCAGGGCGTCCTGCACAGTTACGTTCTCGGTATGTCTGTGTCTCACTGGATCAACGATGGCTTAATGGCTGTCTTCTTCCTTCTAATTGGCTTAGAAGTTAAACGTGAGCTTTTAGAAGGCGCATTAAAGTCTAAAGAGACTGCTATCTTCCCGGCTATCGCTGCGGTAGGTGGTATGTTGGCTCCTGCACTTATTTACGTGCTATTTAACGCTAGTAACCCTGAAGCGCTTCAAGGTTGGGCTATCCCAGCTGCAACTGATATCGCATTCGCGTTAGGTATCATGGCACTTCTTGGTAACCGCGTACCTGTAAGCTTGAAAGTGTTCCTGCTGGCTCTAGCAATTATCGATGACCTAGGTGTTGTTGTTATCATTGCATTGTTCTACTCAGGTGACTTATCAACACTTGCACTTACCGTTGGTTTCATCGCAACAGGTGTGCTGTTCATGCTAAACAACAAGCATGTGACTAAACTGAGCGCTTACCTGATTGTTGGTGCTATTCTGTGGTTCGCAGTATTGAAGTCTGGTGTTCATGCAACATTAGCGGGTGTAGTAATTGGTTTTGCTATCCCACTGAAAGGCAATAAAGGAGAGCACTCTCCACTGAAACACCTAGAGCACGCACTGCACCCATACGTAGCTTTTGTAATTTTGCCAATCTTCGCATTTGCAAACGCAGGTATCTCACTGGAAGGTATTTCAATTTCAAACCTGACAGGCATGCTACCTCTTGGTATCGCTTTGGGTCTACTGGTTGGTAAGCCGCTGGGTATCTTCCTATTCAGCTGGGGTGCTGTTAAAACAGGTGTAGCTAAGCTTCCAGAAGGTGTGAACTTTATGAATATCTTCGCGGTATCTGTGTTGTGTGGTATCGGCTTTACGATGTCTATCTTTATTTCATCGCTGGCATTTGGCCCTACAAACGCAGATTTCGATACGCTTGCTCGATTAGGTATCCTGATGGGTTCAACGACTGCAGCTATCTTAGGTTACTTCCTGTTAAGTATTTCTTTACCGAAAACTAAGCACCAAGAAGTAAAACTTTAATCGGTAACTGGCTCGGCTAACCGTCGAGCCACTTCCCAAGGAATAAGCTAACTCTTGAGTAGCAACAGCCACTGAACCATTCCCGAGAGCGATGTGGCTACAAATAACAAAAAGCCGCGATATGAACTGACCCCCAATAGTTGGACACCAATTATTGGGGGTCTTTTTATGTCCAAATATAGCCGAGAGCTAAAATGTATCATTGCTAAGCA
>NZ_MCYD01000739.1:1323-1930 GCF_002876325.1 Vibrio sp. 10N.261.52.A1 | reverse complement strand
ATCCTTTTTTGTGTTTGGGGTAAGTGGTTATGGATAAGCTAGTGAGGCGAACCTGACTTAATTAAACTGAATTTGAAGAGATCAAACAGAGCCACAGACTTTGATATGTGGCGCTGCATATTCGTGTGTTGGTGTAATCCGTTTAGTTACATAAGTTGTTTTAAGATTGTCAGGAGTCACGTTTATTTGAAATATCAAAGGCTTGTATCACTAAAAGTATGACACTAGTCACCCATAAGGTAGGCGCAATTCTATATGGTGGCGTCATACTTTATCCACTACGTGAACATGCAGATGAAAAGACAACTATTATCCAGTGCAATTCTACTTTCTCTTACTTTTCCTACCTTTGCTGCTGATGGTGACATACACGACGTCACGATACTTGGTACTTCTGATATCCATGGTCATTTTATGGCGTGGGACTACGCGTCAGATAAACTCAACACGCGCGGTAGCTTAAGCCAAATAGCGACGAAAGTAGCGGATATCCGTAAAGAGCAATCAAACATTATCCTCGTAGATGCTGGCGATACCATTCAAGGTAACTTCGTAGAAACATTCAAAGATGAGCCCGTTGACCCAATGATGCTTGGCTTCAACCACA
>NZ_MCYD01000739.1:0-634 GCF_002876325.1 Vibrio sp. 10N.261.52.A1 | reverse complement strand
TGCTTGGCTTCAACCACATGAAATATGATGTGTGGGTTTTAGGTAATCATGAATTCGATTTTGGTCTTAAAACGCTCAACAGAGCTGTTACTCAATTTAAAGGCCAGTCTTTAGGCGGCAACATCAAGAACAAAAATGGAAACCCATTCCTACCGGGTTACACCATTCTGGAACGCGGTGGCGTTAAGATCGGTGTGATAGGGATGGACACCCCAATGACAGAGGTCTTTGCACAAGGTACCAACCGTTTAGAAGGTGTCACGTTCACTAACCCAACACTGGAAGTGAAGAAAATAATCAAAGAGATTGATGACCAAGTCGATGCGATCGTATTGGTTGCACATATGGGGATTGAAAACGAAAATGACATCGCGAATACAGGTGTCACTGATATTGCGAATGCTAACCCAGAGTTGGATGCCATTGTTGCTGGCCACATGCACACTCGTATTGATAAGGCGGTAGTGAATGGGGTGATCATTACTGAACCTGACAAGTATGGCCGAGCTCTATCTCGTATCGACCTTCAATTTGAAGAGCGCGATGGCAAATTTACTCTAGTGAACAAAGATAGCTTCACCTACAAGATTAATGGCGTTGATTCCGATGAAGATATGGACGCGCTATACCATCC
>NZ_MCYD01000738.1:0-3303 GCF_002876325.1 Vibrio sp. 10N.261.52.A1 | reverse complement strand
ATTTTTTACTCTTATTTTTCCTTATATAAATCCTCAACATTAGACAGGAGTAAGCAAGTGAGAATTTGGCTTGTTGCATTAACTTCTTTGATTTTTCTTGCGGGCTGTGAGCAGTCAAGAGAGCAAGTGCATTTGAGTGGCCCAACGATGGGCACGAGTTACAATATTAAATACATCAATAGTGATGAATTTCCTGAGTCTAATGAAGTTCATACTGAAATCGATCGTCTACTTGAAGAAGTAAACGACCAGATGTCGACGTACCGTGAAGATTCAGAGTTGAGCCGCTTTAACCAATACAAAGGTGCTGACGCATTCGAAGTGTCTGAGCAAACAGCGACGGTTGTGAAAGAAGCGATTCGTTTGAACGGTCTTACTGAAGGAGCACTGGATGTAACGGTTGGTCCATTAGTTAACTTATGGGGCTTTGGTCCTGAAGCTCGCCCTGAAGTTGTACCATCAGATGAAGAGCTGGCGGCTCGCAAGGCTAAGATTGGTATTCATCACCTCAGTGTTGAAGGCAACATGTTGAAGAAAGACCTACCTAACTTGTATGTTGATCTATCAACTATTGCGAAAGGCTGGGGTGTTGACGTAGTCGCAGACTACCTAGATTCTATTGGCATCCATAACTATATGGTTGAAGTTGGCGGTGAAATTCGTCTGAAAGGTTTAAACCGTGAGAATGTAGGCTGGCGCATCGCAATCGAGAAACCAAGTGTTGATGAGCGTAATATCCAAGAGATCATCGAACCGGGTGACATGGCTATCGCAACCTCTGGTGATTACCGTAACTATTTTGAACGTGATGGTGTTCGTTACTCACATATCATCAACCCTGAAACAGGAAAGCCTCTTCACCATAAAGTTGTTTCTGTAACCGTTTTAAACTCGTCTTCAATGACTGCAGACGGCTTATCTACAGGCCTTATGGTCTTAGGTGAAGAGAAAGGAATGGAAGTCGCAAACCAACATAACATCCCAGTGTTCATGGTGGTAAAAACAGCAGATGGCTTTAAAGAAGTTGCTTCTGAAGCATTTAAGCCATACTTAGGTAAATAAGGTAAGCGAGAAAATTATGAATACATTTCTGATTACATTTGGTGTTTTTCTAGCTGTGATTACAGCAATGTCTATTGGCTACATCATTCAAAAGAAAGTAGTTAAAGGTAGCTGTGGTGGCTTAGGTGCAGTTGGTATTGATAAAGTATGTAACTGCCCAGAACCTTGTGACGCGCGCAAAAAGCGTGAAGCTCGTGAAGCTTACCGCGAAGAGAAACTGGCTGAACGTCAGCAAAAAGAAGCAGCTTGGAATAAAGATCGTATTGCTTAATCAGCGATATCGATGGGGAGCGAATTAAGCTTTCCAAGAACAGAAGCCCAAGGTATGTGCCTTGGGCTTTTTTTGTTTTTCGCTAATTGGATTCATGCTTAGAAAGGTTCAGCTACTCGTTAACTAACTGAAGATTATTGCGAGCGCACACTAGCTGGTTTCGACCTTGTTCTTTAGCGGTATAAAGCAGTTCGTCGGCGGCTTTAATCTGTTCATCTAAAGAGCCCACTTGATCGGTTACCCCAATGCTCATGGTCACTTTAATGATTTGTGAATCATGCATCACTTGGTGACTTTCAATTGCATCTCTCATGGATTCTAACTCTTCCACAAACTGTTCAAATGGGCCGCATGATTGAATGCAAAACTCTTCTCCGCCAAACCTAACGGGCAAGTCGTCTTTAAAGTGTTGTTTGATAATTTTTCCAACTTCAATCAACACCGCATCACCACCATCGTGACCATAGGTGTCGTTCACTTTTTTAAAGAAGTCGATATCCATCATGGCAATATTGCGCTCTTCACAACCTTTACACGTCTGATTAAATAAATAACGACGGTTCCATAGGCCAGTAAGGGCATCCTCGTTAGCGTGACGAAACAGCTCACTCGTCGCTTCTTTCATATCGAGGAGTTGATGAATTCGACAGAAGAATTCTTCTTGATTAAAGGGCTTATAGAGGAAATCATTGGCGCCAGCTTTAAGGAAACGAGCGGTCATGGTGCGGTCATCACTGCCTGATAAGCCAAGGATAGCGAGTTGGTTACGGTCGTGCTGCACTCGAATGTCACGAGTCATCGAAATACCGTCTTTATTTGGCATATCGTGGTCAGTGACCACAACGGTGATATCAGGATCGTTTTGCAGCAGTGCGAGCGCTTGCTCTCCATCTTCTGCCTGAACGGTTTGAATATATTGGTGTTCAAGAAGTTGAACGACATATCGGCGAACCACAGCAGAATCATCAACAACCAGAGCTTTATGGTGTCGATTATTCGAGATTCGTTTTACAAGCGGTAGCAAGTAACTGACCGATGACATGCTGTCTTTGAGGATGTAATCCAACACACCTTTAGCCAGAACTTGTTCTCGTAGGGTGTTGTTGAACATGCCGGTAAGCACGATGATTTTTTGCTGATAGCCGAGCACTAAATCAATGATCTCACCATCTTGGCCGTCAGGTAGGCAGTAGTCGAGCACGGCGCACAAGAAATCCGTCTCTTGCTCTAAGATAGCTTTGGCTTCAGCCACAGATTCTGCGAGCGCAACTTCATAACCATCGTTTTTAAATTGCTGGTAAAGGTAGTTTCTGAATGCGCGACTGTCCTCTACTACTAGTATTTTTTCACTCAAAAGCTATCCCTACTTATAGACTAAATACTCCTAACAATACTATCAGAAGAGTAGGTGGCGATTGAAGCTAAACCTGTTGAGCTGGACTCTAGATCATTTTAAAACCAACAATTATCCATTATACTGTTCATAGATACAGTTGTAAGGTTGAGTTACTGGTTAATGTGTAGTGCGGACCAAGAGAAAGTGAGAAAAATAATCCATGTCGATATGGACTGTTTTTACGCGGCTGTAGAAATGCGAGATAACCCGGCATATCGTAACCGACCATTGGCTGTAGGCGGGCACGAAAAGCAGCGTGGTGTGCTCAGCACATGCAATTATGAAGCACGTAAGTTTGGTGTTCGTTCGGCCATGCCGACAGCTAAAGCGCTACAACTATGTCCTAACTTGTTAGTAGTGCCGGGAAGAATGTCTGTTTATGTCGAGATATCTAAAAAGATCCGTGAGATTTTCTCTCGGTATACTTCGGTGATTGAGCCGTTGTCGTTGGATGAAGCATTTCTTGATGTAACCGATTCAAAGCAGTGCCATGGCTCTGCAACACTTATCGCTGAATCGATTCGTCGTGATATCTGGAATGAACTTAATCTAACGGCGTCTGCTGGTATTGCTC
>NZ_MCYD01000737.1:0-1496 GCF_002876325.1 Vibrio sp. 10N.261.52.A1 | reverse complement strand
ATAATTTGGTACAAACTGAGATCAAGCCGGGTGATGTCATTGTTTTTTTCAACTTTGATGAATTCAAAAATGTTGAAGATCCGGATGTACTTTCAATTGATCTTAATGATGTTGACCGAGGTGGCGACTTTTTCATTGATCTAAACGCGCGTCATTGTCATTACTCTCCTAAGGGAAACAAGGCAATGGGTGAGATTGTAACAAATAAGTTAATATCTGTGTTGAAAAGTAAAAGTGAGCCTGTACCGCCTCAATTCGATTTAGATAATAGAATGTTGTGTGTCTTAGAAAAGTTCAAGTATTTCTTATTTAGACACACTGCTCAGGCGCTTGAATCTTGTGAAATGCAGTCGTATTTAGAACTATTAGGTCAACATGCTACAGATAATGAAGGTGTTATAGGTAGCGTAGCAGTCAATTGTAACCCAATTACTAAAGGGCACTTGCACCTAATAGAGCATGCTGCAAGAAGTGTCGATAAGTTGTTCATTTTTGTTATTGAAGAAGATAAATCTTTCTTTAAATTCGAAGACCGATTTAAGTTAGTCTTTGAAAGCACGAAACATATTGGCAACGTAACCGTTATTCGAGGCGGAAAGTTCATTTGTACTGAATTGACTTACCCAGATTACTTCGATAAAGAAACTTCTGAAGCTAAAGCTGATGCATCAATGGAAGCATGGTTTTTTTGTGAGTACATAGCTAAGGCGCTGAATATTAGTAAGATATTCCTTGGAAATGAACCAAAGTGTCAAATCACCCAACAATACAATGAAAAAATGCAGGAGCTACTCCCTGCATATGATATTGAAGTTGAAATCATTGAACGTATTTCAACAAACGGTGATGTGATCAGTGCTTCTAAAGTAAGGGAGTTCTTAGCAAGCCGAGATTTCAGCAGTATAGAAGCAATTGTGCCAAAGCCGACATATCAATTTTTGAAAGAAAATTATTAATTAGGTTCGTACTTTCCAGAATTACTGATAAAGCCAGTCCTTCGACTGGCATTTTTATTCGAGTTTTCTCGTTCCCATGTATTATGAATGATTTTGAGCCGGCTTTAGAGGAGGAGATTGTGTTTGCCATTTGCGCAATCAGTAGTAAATTCAACCGTCAAAGTTCGATAATTAATCACTTGAATTAAAAGATAAAATTTATTGTTGACGAATTTTTTCCATCCGTTAAAGTACACCTCGTTCTCACGGCTTAGGTCGCTGAGAGATGGTGTTTTACTTTTCAGTAATCGGCATCGCAATAAAGAATTGCGTGCCCTGGTGGTGGAATTGGTAGACACAAGGGATTTAAAATCCCTCGACGTTCGCGTTGTGCCGGTTCAAGTCCGGCCCGGGGCACCATCTATCTAGCTTCTACTTTTGAGTAGAGTGATGAACAAAGAGTTGTTCTCTTAAATCACTATTAAAGGCGCCTTGGCAGAGTGGCTATGCAGCGGATTGCAAATCCGTGGACCTCGGTTCGACTCCGGGAGGCGCCTCCAT
>NZ_MCYD01000736.1:0-13272 GCF_002876325.1 Vibrio sp. 10N.261.52.A1 | reverse complement strand
ATATGAAATATAAAATGAATGAATCATAAATAAAAGTTCAGGAATGAGCTTAATATTTCACTGAGAGGTGTCAAATGAACAGCACTCTTTTTCTTACAGGCTTCGGCGTGTACGTATGTTTTTTAATTTGGTTAGGCTGGTTTGTCTCGCGTAATCAAAAATCTGGCGAAGATTTTTTATTAGGCGGCCGTGGCCTGCCACTATTTTTAGTACTTGGTACAACGGTAGCGACGATGGTCGGTACGGGTTCAAGTATGGGTGCGGTTGGCTTCGGCTACGCAAATGGCTGGGCTGGTGCTCTGTACGGAATTGGCGGTGCTGTTGGCATCCTATTGCTTGCGTTATGGTTTGCTCCGGTTCGTAAGCTGAACTTCATGACAATGAGTGAAGAGCTAGCGTATTACGTGGGTGCTAACCGAATCGTAAAAAACGTGGTTGGCCTACTTATCTTCATCGCGTCAATTGGTTGGTTAGGTGCGCACATTCTAGGTGGTGGTATGTACCTAGCGTGGATTGCTGACATTGACCTGAACCTAGCGAAGATCATTATTGCTGCGGCATTCACTATCTACGTTGTTATCGGTGGTTACACAGCGGTTGTATGGACTGACACTATCCAAGCTATTATCCTTTTTGCTGGCTTCATCTTGATGGCGGTGATGTCTGTGAACCACATTGGTGGCATGGATAACCTTTACGCTGCGATGGACCCTGCTGCTACAAGCTTTTTAGCAATCGATAAACTAGGCATTCTGCCTGCTGTTTCTCTGGCTGTGGTTATCGGTGTTGGTGTTCTGGCGACGCCTTCATTCCGTCAACGCATTTACTCTGGTAAAGACGTTTCAACTATCCGTCGTTCATTCGTGGCGTCTGGTGTGTTGTACCTTTTCTTCTCTATCATTCCAGCAATCATTGGTATGGCGGCACACGCTATCGACCCAACGCTGGATAACCCTAACTTCTCGTTCCCTTACATTGCAGCAACGGTACTTCCAGTTGGCGTTGGCATGATTGTTCTTATCGCTGGCCTATCTGCAACCATGTCGAGCGCAAGCTCAGATGCGATTGCTGGTGTGTCTATCCTACTGCGTGACGTCTACGTGATGTTCACAGGCCGTGTACCGAACAAAGAATCAATGATGAACTACTCTCGTTTAGCTTTGGTTGTGGTGATTGGTTTTGCACTGCTATTCGCACTGACGTCAAACGACATCATTGGCTACATCACTAAGATGATTTCAACGGTTATGTCGGGCATGTTCGTGTGCGGTATGTTGGGTAAATTCTGGAAACGCTACAACTGGCAAGGTGCACTTGCAACGCTAGTGGGTGCTTCAGTGGCTTCATTCGTAGTAATGCTAAACGCTGACTACACAGCATTCTGGGGCAACCCTGTTATCCCATCATGCTTGTTCGCTCTAGTAGCAGGTGTGGCAGTGAGCCTAGTGACTCCGGCTAACCAAGTAACTCCAGAAATGGCAAAAGCGATTCTTGATGACGAGCGTGCTCTGATGGAGATGGAAATGTCTGAGACTGGCGTACTTGAAGAAGAAGCGGCACCTCAACGCCCTGCAAATCAAACAAGCTAAACCTAGTCTCCACAACTGGTTTGCTTAATTTAGGCCCTGCTTAGTGGCAGGGCCTTTTCCTCATATATCTCTCTATTTTAGGATCGGCTATGTCGACATCTTCACACTACAATATTGCTTTTTTTGGCGAATGTATGGTCGAAATCAGCGGCTCTCCATTAACCAAAAAGTTTGGCGGTGACACGCTAAATACCGCACTTTACCTTTCTCGCTTAACTCAAAACAAAGACCTATCCGTGCATTACGCGACAGGTCTTGGTGGCGATGAACTGTCTCAAAATATGATTGATAGCTGGCAGTTAGAAGGTATTCAAACCAATTTCGTAGAGCGCATTGCGAACAAGCTTCCAGGTCTCTACATAGTCGAAACCGATGATACTGGTGAACGACACTTTCATTACTGGCGCAACGACGCGGCAGTTAAATCTTATTTCCAAGCGAATGATCTGAATAAGCTTGAAATCGCGCTGACAGAGAAACAAGTTGATGCGGTTTACATCAGTGGGATCAGTATCGCGATTTTAGATGACACCTCCCGTGAACGCCTGTTGAAAGCCATTGGCGTGTTCTCAAATCAAGGCGGTAAGGTGATTTTCGATAACAACTATCGCCCACAGCTTTGGACGACTGACCAAGCTCAATATTGGTACGCCAAGTTACTGCCATTGGTAGACATCGCACTGATCACTGAAGACGACGACCTACTGGTTTGGGGTAACTCAGAGAGCGTTCAACAACGCTGCCTTCGCTTGGGTTGCCAAGAGATCGTTATTAAACGTGGCTGTGAGCCATGCAAAATTGTTCAGGTAGAAAGCGGCAAGGTAGTAGAAAGCTACGTATCAGCGACAGCTGTTGCGAACGTTGTTGATACATGCGCTGCCGGTGACTCTTTTGCGGCGGGTTACTTAGCTGCACGCTTAACGGGCGAGAGTGCTACCGAAGCCGCTGAACTCGGCCACCAACTGGCTTCTACCGTTATTCAATATTCAGGCGCCATTATCCCGGTAAGCGCTATGAACCACTTAATCAAAAAATAGAAAGATAAAGCGAAATTATTATGTCTCAAGAAATGATCAACACACTTAAGCAATTCAAAGTTATCCCTGTTATTCAAATCAACAAGGTGGAACACGCGATTCCACTAGCAAAAGTGTTAGTAGAAAACGGCCTACCAGTAGCAGAAGTGACGTTCCGTACCGAAGCGGCAGCGGATTCGATTCGTGCGATGCGTGATGCCTACCCTGAGATGTGTATCGGTGCTGGCACAGTATTAACTCCTGAGCAGATCGACCTTGCGAAAGAGGCGGGCAGTGAGTTCATCGTAGCGCCAGGTTTGAATCCAAACACGGTTAAACGTTGCCAAGAGATCGGCATGCCAATCGTTCCTGGCGTAAATAACCCAAGCCAAGTAGAGCAAGCACTGGAACTGGGCCTTAACTTCTTGAAGTTCTTCCCTGCAGAAGCGTCTGGCGGCATCAACATGGTGAAATCTTTACTAGCACCATACGTTGATGTGTCGCTCATGCCTACAGGTGGTATCGGCAAGCACAACGTGAATGATTACTTAGCTGTTGATCGCGTTGTGTGCTGTGGTGGCACGTGGATGGTTTCTCCAAAGATGATCGAAAACGAGCAGTGGGATGAGATCGCGGTGTTGGTTCGTGAAGCGGTTGAGCTTGTTAAGTAGCTCATTTGTTTTGAATTGACGACAAACAACAGCAGTGGCTGATGGTTCTGTTTTGTGAATCGCCTCCGATAAACAAAACAGAACCCCCCGTTATATAGGAAAACTAATAATGAAAAAAACTATATTGTCTCTATTGATTTCAGGTTCAGTAGTGTCCCCAATGGCGTTAGCAATGGCTCCGAATACCGATCTTAATTTAATGCCGTATCCACAAACGGTTGAACTACAAGCAGGGCAAGTACAGGTCGACGGTAACTTCAAGGTTTACATCAAAGGCTTTAATTCTGATCGTGTTGAGTACACGGCGAAACGCTTTGTCGATCGTTTGGTACGCCAAACCGGTATCCCGATTCTGAATTGGCAGGTTGATAGCGCAGACGAAGCAAACCTGATCATTGATATTGACGCAGCTCCAAAGTCTGAAATTCAGAACATCGACTCAGAAGAGTCTTATAAGATTACGACTCAGGGTGAGCAAATCACGCTGAGCGCCCCAAGCCCTTATGGCGCTATTCACGGTATCGAAACCCTTTTACAGCTCGTTGAAACAACAGCGACTGGCTACCACATTCCTGCCGTTACGATTGTTGATGAACCTCGCTTCCGTTGGCGTGGTGTTTCCTACGATACCTCTCGTCACTTTATTGAATTTGATGTGTTGATTCGTCAGCTAGATGCGATGGCTTCTGCGAAAATGAACGTGTTCCATTGGCACTTCTGGGACGACCAAGGTATCCGCATTCAAACGGAATCTTGGCCGCGCCTATGGTCAGAAACCACCGATGGTGATTACTACACCAAAGACCAAGTTCGTTACCTAGTCGAGTACGCTCGTAACCTTGGTATTCGTGTGATTCCAGAAGTATCACTGCCGGGACACTCTTCTGCTGTGGCGCATGCTTACCCACGCTTAATGTCGGGTGGCGAAGGTCAAAGCTATGGCCAAGAGCGTGGCTGGGGTGTGTTTGAGCCATTGATGGACCCTTTAAACCCAGAGCTTTATGAAATGCTGGGTGATGTGTTTGATGAAGTGACCGAGTTATTCCCAGATGAGTACTTCCACATTGGTGGTGATGAGCCAAATTACTCTCAATGGATCAACAGCGAAAAGCATCAGAAGTTCATCGAAGAGAACGGCATTGATGGCGAACGAGGTTTGCAGTCTTACCTCAACGTAAAAGTTGAGAAGATGCTGGAAGAGCGCGGTAAGAAGATGACGGGTTGGGATGAGATTTGGCATAAAGATCTGCCAACTTCTATCGTGATTCAAAGCTGGCAAGGTCATGACAGTATCGGCCGTGCTGCGCAAGAGGGTTACCCAGGTATCCTGTCAACCGGCTACTACCTAGATCAGCCTCAGCCTACGAGCTACCACTATCGCAATGACCCAATGCCAACCGGGATCACGGTTGATGATAAGCTTCATAGCGGCGAGAAGTTCGTGACTTACCAGTGGCAAAAGCCTCGCTCTAAAGGCAGCCCACGTAAGGGAACGCTGACTATCATTGAAGCAAAAGACGGCACGTTCCGCGCGTTCAGTGATTACAACGGCAAGTCTCGTGAAGAGATCTACATCCTTGATTATGTGCCGGGCAAAACCTTTGTCGGTCACTTCGATAACTTCATGTCTTACACTGAGTTTAACTTGAACCTAAATCCAAATGGATTCTCTGAGGGCAGCTACCAATTGATTGGTAACGTGCGCTGGCCAACCACAGGTGAAGTGATTGCGAGTAGCGATATCGAAGGCAGTGTCATCCCTGAGCCTAATGGTGGTTATCCTGCAGAGCTTACCGACAAAGAAAAAGAGTTGATTCTGGGCGGTGAGATTACGATATGGCTTGAGAATAAAGACAGTCTTACGGTTGAAAACTACCTATGGCCTCGTAGCTACGCGATCGCGGAACGTTTCTGGTCGGATGCTGAACTGACTGATGAACGCAGCATGTATAAGCGTATGAAGGCGATGGATACATGGTCTGAAATCTCAGTAGGTCTGCGTCACCACGCGGATGCAGACATGTTGCTAAAGCGTATTGCTAGAGGTCAAGATATCCAAGATCTTCGTATCCTTTCAAAGTACACCGAGCCAGCACAATACTATGCTCGCAACTGGGAGAAGTGGAACTCTACTGAGCCTAAAGGCACTTTGTACAGTCAATACGAGCGCTTAAATCGCTTTGTTGATGCGCTGCCAGTAGAAAGCTACGCAGTGTATGCGATGCAAGATTTGGTGAACGAAGTCGCGACAGGTAATCAACAGGCATTGGAGCAACTTACAGATCATTATCAGCAAGCAAAATCGGCTGCACTTGCCGCTAAAACTATTTTTGCTGCTAATGTCTCTTCGGTAGAGACTGTGGTGGTGGCAGAGAAAACTGTCGAAGTTGCAGACTTGGCGTTAACCTTGATTGCTAAAGCGAAAGCGGGTGAACAAGTTCGAGAAGCAGACGCTAATGCCTACCAAGCTATCCTATCTGATGCTGCGAAGATCTACGATGAATCGATCATTGCGATTGTTCGTCCAACGGAGTTACTGCTCAAGCAGCTGAGTAAGTAAGCGAGAGAGAATAACTTATACGCTAATAAACTCTCCAAACCGCCCTCTATGGGCGGTTTTTTTGTTCCAGAATTCAAATAGAGTATGTGTCTAAGATGTTATGTAAGCGATTACTCACTATCGGCACTTTTGAGCGTTAGTGTGAAGGTCATGCCTTGCTCAGGGTTGTTCTTAGCAATTAGATAGCCTTGCATATCGCGTACATTGTTGGCGGTGATGGCGAGTCCGAGCCCGAGCCCTTCGCCCATTTTTTTGTTGGTGTGAAAGGGTTCGAAAATGGTTTCTAGTTGGTCTTCGGATACGCCACAACCGTTATCTTTCACCTTGATGATGACACGCTCTTGTTCGGTATGAGCACTGATAATAATGTTCGCTGGCTTCTGATTTTGCGTGGCATCGATAGCATTGCTTAAGAGATTACCGAGCACTTGTCTAAGTCGTGCTTCTTCTCCCATCACCATGGAAATATTAGAGGCGACACGCACTCGAATATCGACACGTTCTAAAGCGGCTTGGTGAATGCGCAGGGTTTCTTGAAGTGCGTCTGTCAGTGACACCGGATAAGGCTTTTCCAATTTTTGAAAGGCGAAGGACTTCAGCTGACTCGTCATGTTGGCCATCCTGTCGATAAGGCTCATTACCAGATCCATGTTCGCTTTCAACATCTTAGTCTCGCCTCTCTCCATCAGTAACTGATTACTTGAAAGTAGGGTTTTTAGGCCAGTAAGCGGTTGATTGAGTTCATGAGTAATCGCGCTCGACATACGTCCCAACGCCGCAAGTTTGCTTGATTCTACCAACTCTTGCTGCGCGTCTTTTAGGTCTTGCGTTCGCTCTTCTACCCTCAACTGAAGTGTTTTATTGGCTTCCTGTACCGCGATCTCCGCTTTCTTACGTTTACTGATATCAATCACAGTACACAGGTAATAGGTAGTAGCATGCCAAGGAAAGGGGCTAATGGAGAACAACACCGGGAAGTTGCTGCCATCGCTGCGTCTTGCCATGGTTTCGACACTGGTGATCTCGGCCAGCTCCTGATGTTGCTCTAAGTTCTTTAGCAACTGCAAAGTGGTTGAGTTCGGGTTACCTGCCTCAAAAAGCTGCCATGCTTTGATGTTGCCGATCATCGAATCAGATAGGCAGAAGTAGTTTTTCGCCATCAGATTAATGTCGTGGATGTGACCGTGTTTATCGATCAGCACAAGTCCAACGTGGGTCTTGTTGATCATTCCAGACAATCGTTTTTCAGACTCTTCAATCAGCTTTTGGATTCGTAGGTTGCTGAGTTTTTTTTGGCGTCTTTGATAGAGAATGACCAGCAATAGCATGATGAACAGACAACCCACCGCCACGCTCCAACTTATCCAGTTAGTGGTTTGATTGAGGCTTGTTAATGGGGTGAGGTAGGTTAAACGCCAGTTGAGGTCGTCTAACTTGATCGACTGAATCAGATAGTCTTTACCTTGCAGTCGCCACACGCGAATGTGGGTTTGATCGTACAACTCGCGTTTGGTGGCAGTAGGCTGAGAACTAAAGGTGTCGTTAAACCAATCTGCACTGAGTTTGTGGTCACTTGAGAGAAAAAATTGTTCTCGAGGGTTTTGGAACAGTACCGCTTCGCCATCGGCGAACCATTGATCGGTCAGCAGCGACAAATCAATCTGCACCGCAACAATGCCTACTACATCAGAAGCTCGATAAACGGGCGCGGCAATAAAGTAGTCTGGGGTAACGCCTTTGTTTTTGGTCACCACCGAAATTGCCCCACCTTGCTGGTGGATCTTAGACACAATCGTGTTGGCGTTCTTTTTACTCAGCTTGCTCCTCTCAACACTAGAAACCAGTAAATCGCCCGTATCGGAGAGTAAATACCAGCCTTTGGTATTCGCCGCTTTGTCTAATTGAATGAGCTGTTTTTTGATGCGTTTTTCAAGGCGGTCTTCACCATCGATAAAGCGAACCGTGGTTTCGTCGTTGGTGACTAGGTAGGGCAGAAAATAGAAACGTTTTAGTGTTCGCCTTGCTTCAGCGATGTAGCCAAGGAAGCGCTGCTCAGCATAACGTTGCGCTTGTTCAAGTTTCCACTGGCTGATTCCGTTTTTGGTTGTGACCTGCACTAAGCCAATAATTAAACAGGCAAATAGAAATAACCAATATCGATTGTTATTCATCATTCTTGATTAAATCCCTTTTAAATTAGTGGTTTAAGGCTGTGTTATGTTTGCTTTTTGAGCAGCTGGAGAGTGAAACAAGTTGAAGCTAACAAACATTATAAAACTGTTAAAGAGGTGTTACTCAAAGTGGGAGCTAGCTCCTTTTCGTCTGCTCGGTTTTTGAATACCGTAGGCGGCATATTTGGTTCAAGTGTTAGGAACAAACCATGCAACGTATAGCTTTGATTGAAGATGATGCGATTGTGCGTCAAGCAACCAGCCAGTGGTTACAGTTGGCCGGCTTCGACGTCACTGCGTTTGAGGTTGGGCAAGATGCGTTAAGCGCAGTAAAGCAAGGCGATTTTCACACCATCATTAGTGACGTGCGTTTGCCCGATATTGATGGGGTGGAATTACTTGGGAAATTTAAGAGTTTGGTGCCAGAAGTTCCAGTTATTTTGATTACCGGGCATGGCGATGTTGATATGGCGGTAAAGGCGTTACATCAAGGCGCCTATGATTTCATCGAAAAGCCATTTGATCCTGAGCGTCTCTCCCAAACTGTCTCTGAAGCGGTCGAGAAATATCAAAGCAGCCAAGACAGAGTTAACCGTCAAAGCTACTTAAATAACCTAAAGGGTATTGAGCAGGTCCTGATTGGTCGCAGTAAGGTGATGTGTGAACTGCGCGAACAGATACAGAAGGTGGCTTCCATAGACACTAATGTGATCATCTACGGTGAAACTGGCTGTGGTAAAGAGTTGGTCGCTTCTTGCTTGCATGAGTTTAGCGAGAGAAAAAGACACCCTTTTGTACCGCTTAACTGTGGTGCCATTCCTGAAAATTTGTTTGAGAGCGAACTGTTTGGACATGAAGCTGGAGCCTTCACTGGAGCAGCTAAACGACGCATTGGTAAGCTTGAATTTGCTGATAAAGGCACGGTTTTCCTTGATGAAATAGAGAGCATGCCGTTGTCTATGCAGGTCAAAGTGTTACGCACCTTACAAGATAATGTGGTTGAACGCGTGGGTGGCAACCAGCAGCAACACGTTGATTTGAGGGTAGTATCTGCCTCTAAATGTGACTTATTGAACCACCCTGACTTTCGCCAAGATCTGTTCTATCGCTTGAACGTTGCCCAGCTGCACTTGCCACCGCTTAGTGAGCGTGAAGATGACGCACTCATTCTTTTTGAACACTTTACCCAAGAAGCGAACAGCGAAACTCGAGTGGCCAGTGAAGCGGATCGCCATGCGTTATTGTCGTATGCGTGGCCGGGTAATGTGCGTGAGCTGCGCAATGTTGCAATTCGTTTTGCGTTGGATGAAAGTTTAACGGTGGGAGACATACTGGCGTGTCGTCCTAACTCAGTAACGGAATCAGCGACAGCGGGTATTCCGCTGGCGGTTCAGGTGCAGAGCTTTGAGCGAAAAGTCATTCATGATGCGTTGGTGCGTTATCAAGGGCGCATTAATGACGTGATGCAAGATTTGGATTTACCTCGTCGAACACTGAACCAAAAAATGGTGCGCTATGCGCTGAATCGAAGTGATTATGTCGATTCTTAATGATCAATCTGACTGTAATGCTTATTGAAGATTAGTAAGCAATAAATGGCTCACTCTGTATTTGCGATTTTATAACTGTTGGTCACATTTCTCACGTAAAGTGTGATGTAGCTAACTTTATATAGATGTTAATGCCCTTTTTTAGTAAGCAAAAAATTGCTCATGCCATCAGTATGTAATAAGCAATAATCCGCCTACCGTTATTGATCTTTTTATTTAAATTTATTTAAATCAATAACTTAAAAATTGGCATTGTGCTTGCTATCTGGCTGTTGTTGTTAACAAAACTATAACGTGAATAACTCTACATGGAGAGTAACAATGAAATACAACAAGCTAGTTAAAACTTTAGCAATCGCAATGGCATCTATTGGCCTTATCAGCAACGCCTCTGCTCAAGAAGAGCGCAGCTATATTCTAGCGACAGCTTCAACAGGCGGCACTTACTACCCTGTAGGCGTAGCGTTGGCGACATTGAGTAAAGTTAAGCTTGCGCCGAAGCAGCACTTTTCTTTGGCGGCTATCAGTTCTGCAGGGTCGGGCGAGAACGTAAAACTACTGAATGAAAATGAAGCCCAGTTTGCTATCTTGCAAGGCTTGTACGGCGCGTGGGCTTGGCAGGGACTAGGGCCATACGAAAAATCGGGTAGCCAAACTCAGCTGCGCTCTGTCTCTATGCTTTGGCAAAATGTTGAACACTTTATTGTTCGTTCGGACCTAGCTGAAACAGGCACCATGAGTGATTTAGAAAATCTGAACGGCAAGAAATTTTCTATCGGTAAGAAAAACTCAGGTACAGAAAACTCAGGTCGTCAGATTATGAAGGGCCTATCAGTGAACCCAGAACAATTTAAACTTGCCTTTATGGGTTACGGCGGTAGCGCGAGCGCATTGCAAAACGGCACCATTGATGGCATGAACACCCCAGCAGGTGTACCTGTGGGCGCGGTAACCCAAGCTTTTGCAGCTCTAGGTGAAGATATTCAAATCCTGTCGTTTACCGATGAACAGATCAAACAAGCGAATGGCGATTACAACATCTGGACCAAGTACGAGATCCCTGCCAATACCTACCCAGGTGTTGATAAACCGATCACTACAATCGCTCAACCTAACTTCCTAGCGGTTCGTGAAGATATCTCAGAAGAAGATGTCTACCAACTGACCAAAGCTATCTATGAAAACCTACCTTTCCTACAAGGTATCCACAAAGCAACCAAAGCCATGGCGCTTGAGAAAGGGATTGCAGGTCTGCCTGTTCCACTTCACCCGGGCGCAGCACGTTACTACAAAGAAGTGGGCATCGAGCTTCCTTCTGAGTTGATCGTTAACTAACGGCTTTCGTCGACTAACTGTTTTGGTCGATCCCCAATCTTTAATGGCTTAACCGATAGGTGCGCGTTCACGTTGTGAATGGGTTCGTGCGCCTGCATATTTTATGGATTTTCTCTGCGCATTTTGTTGTAGAGAGCAGGAGTTTTCTATGAGCGATTCGCTGCAGCAGGAACTGAAAAAATTTGAATTGCCGACCCGAACGGATTTTCCTTGGGTAGGCAAAGCGATAACAACCATGGGAGTGATTCTCTCCCTATTACACATTTGGTTTAATACCTTATCTACCTTACCGGAGCTTTGGATCTCTGCGACTCACTTTGCTGGTTTCGCGATCATTTGTGCGCTTTGGTATCCCGCTCATATCTCGCTGAAAAAGAGCAAGGTGGCACTTGCTGTCGATATCGGGATCGCATTGGCAGCATTGGCTTGCCTTATCTATATCCCCTTTGCAGAGGATGCACTTTATGAGCGAGGCGTGAAGTTCATCGCCAGTGATTGGTTCTTCTCTATCTTGGCGATTGCTATCGTCATCGAGCTGATTCGTCGTACCATGGGCTGGTTTATTCCTGTACTTATTCTGGTGTGTTTGAGCTACGTAGTGGTGTGGGGGCAATGGACCAGTGGCATCTTCCACTTTCCTGGTTTGAGCCTTGAGACACTGCTCTATCGAAGCTTTTATTCATCGGAAGGTATGTTTGGTTCTATCTCTAGAATCAGCTGGACCTTCGTATTCATGTTTATCCTATTTGGCGCTTTCTTAGTGCGCTCGGGTGTCGGTGACTACATTATTGATGTCTCTCGCGCGGCGGCGGGCAAAGTGATCGGTGGGCCTGGTTTTATTGCGGTGATTGGCTCTGGTTTGATGGGCTCAGTGTCTGGCTCTAGCGTGGCTAATACGGTGTCGACAGGCGTTATCAGTATTCCTCTGATGCAAAAAGCGGGTTTCCCTTCACGCTTTGCTGCTGGTGTGGAAGCTGCTGCATCAACAGGTGGGCAGTTGATGCCACCAGTGATGGGGGCAGGTGCTTTTATCATGGCGTCTTACACGCAGATCCCTTATGTCGATATCATTGCGGTCTCTTTCTTGCCAGCGCTTATTTACTTTTTGTCAGTGGCGTTTTTCGTACGTATTGAAGCGAAGCGTAGCGGTGTACAAAAAGTCTCTTCGGGTTGTGAGCCTCTATTAAAAGTACTCTTGTCTGGTTGGCATAATCTTATCCCTCTTGCGGTGCTGGTGACTCTATTGGTGCAAGGCTTTACGCCGACGTACGCTGCGGGTATCTCAATCGTCTCGGTAGTGGTTGCTTCGTGGTTCTCCAAAAACCATAAAATGGGACCAAAGGCGATCATCGAAGCGCTTTCTCAAGGCGCAAAAAACATGGCAACCACAGCCGTATTACTCGTGGGTATTGGCCTTGTGGTCAATGTGATCAGCACCACCGGGATAGGTAACACCTTCTCGTTGATGATCAATAGTTGGGCCAATGGTGACTTGTTGGTGATGATTGCCTTGATCGCGCTGGCATCTTTGATTCTCGGTATGGGCCTGCCAGTTACCGCGGCTTATATCGTGTTGGGTACTCTGTCTGCTCCAGCCTTGTACAAGTTAATTGCTGAAAGCCAGCTGCTTGACCTGTTGGTTTCGGGTCAGTTACCAGAGCAGGCGAAAGCAATTTTCATGTTGGCAGCACCAGAAAAGCTGGAACTGCTTAACGCACCTATGGCTCTGGAAACTGCAAAAGAACTGATTGCGTTAGTGCCCGCTGATTTTGTGGAAACGCTGCTTGAGCAAAGCTTAGGCTTGGAAGCGATTAGCCTTGCTCTATTGTCTGCACACTTAATCATTTTCTGGTTATCGCAAGACAGCAACGTGACGCCACCGGTTTGTTTGACCGCTTTTGCGGCAGCGACAATTGCTAAAACGCCACCAATGAGAACGGGCTTAATGGCATGGAAGATCGCTAAAGGCTTGTACTTGGTGCCACTGCTTATCGCTTACACCAACTTGGTAAGTTGGGATGTGACCTCGGTTTTAGTGACTGGTGGCTTTGCTATTATTGGTACTTATGCATTTATTGCAGCGATTGAAGGTTACCTCGAGAGCGAAATCAATCTTGTGTTGCGCGCGGTATTGATTGCCTTAGGTGTGGCTTTAGTTTGGCCTGATGTGTCAATCGTGATTCGCCTGGTCGGTGTGGCACTGTTTGTTGCTATCTTCATCTACAGCGGTCGTAAGTACGATATCAATCAAGTGAAAAAGCCGTCGGATGAAGAGCAAAAGTCTTTGCCTCAAACCGAGCCTGATACTGTCGCTTCTTCCCTATAATTTAAAGGACTGAATGTAGGAACATTATGAACTCAATATACGACTATATTATCG
>NZ_MCYD01000735.1:0-3104 GCF_002876325.1 Vibrio sp. 10N.261.52.A1 | reverse complement strand
ATATAATATTAATGAGCTTCCGCAAGGCTTGCCAAATAAGTATTCGTTAAATAGAAACCACTAAACTTCTCCACAAAGTCTTGAGGTACCGTTTTCTCCGTTAAGCCCGACTTAATCAAAGCGGTCTGCCACGCTTGCACTTTAGGGAAGCCTTCTAACATATCAAAACCTGAACGATCTTTTATCACCGATGCGCGGTGTAATAGTGGCAGCCAAGCTATGTCGACATTCGAGATGTAATCCCCTTTGAAGAATTGAGTATCGCCTAATTTATTTTCAGCTTTTAGAAACGCTTTTTGAAGATTAGCCAAACGTGTTTCAAAAGTTTCTTTGTCTTTACTTCCCATCGTTCCGCATTGTGGCATGTAATGTTTACTTGCCTGATAAGACCAAGCACGGTCCAATGCTTTTTGCTCGGCTGATACCTCTTCAATAGGTGCGTATTTGTCGTCAAGGTATTCAACAATCGTATCAGATTCAAATAATACGGTGTCGTTTTCAGTCACTAGTACAGGCACTTGACCATTTGGAGAAATATCCAAAAACCATTGTGGCTTGTTGTTAAGCTCAATGTATTCGATTTCAAACGGTACTTTTTTCATAACTAGAGCCCCCATTGCACGTTGAAGGAATGGGCAGTTTTTAAAGCTAATCAGTTTGATCATTGTAGACTCCGTATCAGGTCATTAATTTGTATTTACATCCCTAAGACGAGCGTCACCAACAAAAGACGAAGTATAATTCTATTTTTTTGGAAATTAAGAAATATAGCCACTTAAACGATTAAAGAAATTGCTATAGATGCCATTATTACACCCACAACAAATTCCAATACCTTCCAGGCTCGCGGGTTCTTAAACATCGGAGCCAAGAAACGCGCACCAAAGCCAAGAGAAAAGAAGAACACAAAAGAAGCCGATACCGCCCCCGCCCCAAATAACATTTGATTTGGTTGATATTGAGTTGAAATAGAACCTAACAGCACAACGGTATCAAGATAGACGTGTGGGTTTAGCCAAGTAAACGCAACGCACATGGCTATCGCTTTGGTTAACGAGTCTTTGGTTTCAGCACTTGCTTCTAGCGCATGATTTTCAGTGAATGCCGAGCGGAAACTTAAAAATGAATACACGCCCAAAAACATTGCCCCACCATAACGAGCAATCAGTTCGATTTGAGGAAACTGCTTAACAACAGCCCCGAAGCCTGTGACGCCAAAACTAATCAGTAACGCATCAGAGACAGCACACACAGTACAAATGACCAAAACATGTTGGTTCTTTAGGCCTTGCTTGAGTACAAAAGCATTTTGAGAACCTATCGCAAGGATCAGCGAAAGTCCGAGGGAGAAACCAGCAAAATAAGTCGTCATTAAATGCACTTCGAAATAGGTTGAATAATCATAAGTTACTATAAATTGGTGTATTTTTTCACAACATTTACAATATGATCACATATCCGTTACACAGCACAAAACCAACACAATCAAATTGCAACCACATGCATATAAGAGCTACTTTCTGACTTCGATTTTAGGAATGTAATCAAAGGAAGAAACATGATTAAAAAGCTGTGTTTAACACTGATACTTTGGGCAATAGCGAGCCAAGCACTCGCAACATCGCTTTATTATATAAATCGCACTGACAAACCCATATTGATAAACTTTTCAGTAGACTCCAGTGCGCCAGTCAGTAATGGTTACCAATACAGGTTAACAGGAAATGACTTAGTAATTTGGCCCTATCAAAAAGCTAAAGTGGCTGATTTTAACCGATATTATGGAATTGTGAATGGTGCTACATATGATTACTTTCTGACAATATCACGATTGACTGATGAGGGAACATGGGAAGTCAAACCGCAAGAACCAGTCGCTCAACTTAAGTTGGTTGGCCATGGTTCAGGCTCGACGTTGTCTTATGGCTATAAAGGTCAAGGTATGATGACTGACTACAACCCATACATTCTTCATCGATATAATCAAGATGGATATCACTCTGAGTTCGGCGTTAAAGCGGTATACACATCGGGTTTTGACGACGTTGAATTTGTTGTGTCTGAACATACAATCAATGGCACAGAATATGAACCAAACATCCTAAACGTTGCATCATATAACTTATGGTTGCTTCCTTCTGTGTCTTCCAATATTGCAGGCCGAGCAAGCATCATGAGCCATAGCCTTTCTGGGTTTGATGTACTCACTTTGCAAGAAGCATTTTCTACCGATAGAGACATTCTATTCAATAAGTTAGCGGACGAATATCCATACAGAACAGAGGTGGTTGGTGGTAACAGTAATGCGCTGTACGATGGTGGTGTGGTGACATTTAGCCGACATCCAATCATCGACACCGATAGTATCGTCTTCGAACACTGTACAGGCACTGACTGCTACGCAGACAAAGGCGTTGTATATACCAAGATAAACAAGGATGGCGAGATATACCACATTTTCAATACACACCTTGCCTCTTTCAACACACCTTCAGCTAAGCGTCTAAGACGCCTACAACTCGGTCTAATGCGAACCTTTATGTTGACCAAAGACATTCCTGCTAACGAAGCGGTGATCTATGCTGGAGACTTCAACATCGACAAAAATAGTGACTTCTTGGAATACCTTTTGATGCTTGCTACGTTAGATGTTGATCCTCCAGAGTTCAGAGGCTACACCCGTGCAACCTTTGATCCGACGATTAACCCTTACGCTGCTTATAAGTATTCAGGTGGTGCTGATGTAGAGTATCTGGATTACGTTTTTGTAAGTAGAGTGCACAGACGAGCAGTAAGTAATACAAATACGGTGAAACTCAACCAAAGACTAAACTCAGAGACTTGGGGAAGTTGGCACTTATCCGACCATTTTGCTATTGATGCTAACTTTGTATTTAGTCCAAATGAGTAACGTTCTAAAACAACCATAAGGTTGAACCAACAAAACACACTTGGGATGCTCGTTCTGTTCTTTTAATAAGAAGATCGAGCTCCTTATCCCCCTCCTTTTCACTGGCTCAATGAAAACCTTCCCGCCTGCTAAATAACAAATTAATCAATTGATTTTTAAGCAGTTTAACCTTCAGCGTGCATTTTATAAATGT
>NZ_MCYD01000734.1:0-5115 GCF_002876325.1 Vibrio sp. 10N.261.52.A1 | reverse complement strand
GGCGGATTCCAACATTAATAGTCCCATCACGCTGTCTGCGGTGGCACTTTTATCTTCTTCACTATGAATTGTGATAGTGGCATCAAAGCTTTGGGCAAGCTCAACCAACTTTACGGCAGCTCTAGCGTGAAGACCCAAGCGGTTTTGGATCAGTACAGTTCGAGTTAATTCCATGGTTAGCCCTGTTGGTGCTTCTCTAGAGAGGCATGTCTGATTTGAACTTGATGACCAAGTTGTTCGAAGTATTCGCCAATTTTCTGCGTTAGATACACCGAGCGGTGCTTACCACCAGTACAACCAATGGCAACCGTTAGGTAACTGCGATTGTTTTTCTCTAACATTGGCAGCCATTGCTCAACAAAGCCTTGAATCTGTTGCTTGAGTTCAATCACTTCTTGATGTTGTTCTAGGAATGAGTGAATCGGAGCATCAAGGCCTGTCATTGGTCGTAAGTCAGGTTCCCAGTGAGGGTTTGGCAAGAAGCGAACATCAAACACGTAGTCGGCATCGCTTGGCAGACCAAATTTAAAGCCGAAAGATTGAAAGACAATGATTAGTTCTTGCTTCTCTTTGCCTTCGACTTTAAAGCGCACTTTTTCACTCAACTCGTAGAGGTTACAGTCACTGCTATCAATCACAATGCTGGCTTGCTCTGCTAGAGGGCTGAGAAGTGTCTTTTCTAAATCAATAGCCTGCTCTAGAGAAAGTTTCTCTTGGCCAATTGATAAAGGGTGGATTCTGCGGGTTTCGCTGTAGCGCTTAAGGAGTGTCTGCTTGCTGGCATCGAGGAACAATACATCAACATCGATGTTTGTAGCTAACTCGAGTTGCTCGAGCGTGTCGGTGACTAACTGAGGCTCTTTCGGTAGGTTACGTATATCAATACTTACCGCAACGTTTTGGTTGCTTTCGCGTACCGATTCGACAAAGTTGTTGAGCAGGTTTACTGGTAGATTATCGACACAGTAATACCCCAAGTCTTCTAGGACTCGTAACGCAACACTTTTACCGGCCCCTGATTGGCCACTAACCACGATTAATCGCATGTTATTGCTCGCAAGTTGGCACTTGAATCATGATGTCGTAAAGCTCTTGATCGCTCTGAGCATTACGCAGCTGTTTAAGAGTCTGCTTGTCGTTTAGTCGTTCTGCCATACAAGAAAGGGTTTTTAGATGCTCTTTGCACTGTTCGCTAGGAACAAGCAAGGCAAATAGTAGGTCGACAGGACGGTTATCAATCGCATCAAATTCGATCGGATCTTGGCATTGCAGCAATACAGCGATGGCTTTATCACTGACATTCATACGAGCGTGAGGAATGGCGATACCATTACCAATACCGGTACTTCCCATCTTCTCGCGGCTCAACATGCACTCAAATAGCTCTGTTGAATCTTGACCACAGCTCTCTGCTGCGATTTGACTGATGAGCTCAAGGGCTCTTTTTTTGCTTGTGCATTGGACTGCACTTTTGGTGCAGTCCAATGAAAGTACTTCGCTTAATTGCATGTTAGTGACTACTTAGCTTTTCTTTGTGCTTGTTGAGTTGGCGGACGAGTTTATCAACCAATGAATCAATCGCAGCATACATGCTTTCATCTGTTGCTGTTGCATGAATCTCACCTTGATTTACATGAAGGGTCGCTTCTGCAATTTGATTGATTTTCTCAACTTTTAATACAACCTGAACACTATTGATATGATCAAAGAAGCGCTCAAGTTTGTCGAATTTGGTGTGAACATAGTCTTGCATTGAATCGGTAAGATCAACGTGATGGCCTTGAATATTGATTTGCATAGACTTTCCTTTTCAGTTGGTGCCTGATAATAGCTATTAAACAAAAAGCTATTAAATTAGCTTATAGCAGGCGTTTACGCTGACTCGATGGGGCAATGCCCAGAGACTCACGGTATTTCGCTATCGTACGTCTAGCTACCTGAATTCCTTGGTCAGCCAGTAAAGCAGCTATCTTGCTATCACTGAGAGGCTTAGCGGTATTTTCTGCCGCAACAAGCTTCTTAATGAGTGCTCGAATTGCTGTCGATGAACATTCACCGCCATTGTCAGTACTGACATGGCTCGAGAAAAAGTATTTCAGTTCGAAGATGCCACGAGGCGTATGCATGAACTTTTGAGTCGTCACACGAGAGATCGTGGATTCGTGCATATCAACGGCTAAAGCAACATCGTTGAGTACCATTGGCTTCATCGCTTCTTCGCCATGTTCGAAGAAATCGCGCTGATGTTCAACAATGCATCGCGCAACTTTGAGTAGCGTCTCATTTCGGCTTTCTAAGCTTTTGATTAACCACTTCGCCTCTTGCAAGTTCGAGCGAATGTATTGGTTATCGGCGCTGTTGCCTTTACTGCCTAAATCAGCGTACTGCTGATTGACTTTCAGCTTTGGCACGCTGTCAGGGTTAATGGTCACTAACCATTTACCTAGGTCTTTAAATACCGACACATCAGGAACCACATATTCGGTTTCGTCTGGCGTAATCTTGCTGCCAGGTCGTGGGTCCAGTTGTTGAATGAGCTGCAGAACCTCACGTAGCTCTGCTTCCTTCAACTTGGTTTCCTTGATCACGAGTTTGTAATCACGGTTACCGAGTTGGTCGATATGGCTAGTAAGTACTAACTTAGCCTCTTCAAGCCAAGGTGTGTCTTGTGGGAAAGTCGCCAGTTGTAGCAGTAAGCAATCTTGCAGGTTAACAGAGCCAACGCCCAATGGGTCAAATTGCTGAATTCGTTTGCGAACGGCTTCGATCTCATCAAGTTCAATGTCTTCACTATCGAAATTTTCAAGGATGTCTTCACAAGACACGGTGAGGTAGCCATAGTCATCGATGGCATCGATTAGCGCGAATGCAATGCTTCGGTCTGTTTCTGTGAAGGGGGTCAGGTCGAGTTGCCAAAGTAGGTAATCGTGCAGGCTTTGGGTGGTTTCACCTTGATAGACAGGCATGTCGTCATCGATCGCAATGCCAGTGTTACCTGTATTTGCGCTGTAGACATCTTCCCAAGTTGTGTCGATCTCGAGTTCGTTACCAATCTCTGATTTTTCGATTAAGTCTGAGCTGTCAGGTAAGTCTTGCTCTGCGGCTTCAACTGTTTCTTTCTCGTCACTGCTAGGCTTTTCTTCCGATGATGGCGTTTCTTCATTGCCTTCTTCGACATCGAGTAGTGGGTTAGATTCAAGTGCTTCTTGGATCTCTTGTTGCAAATCTAAAGTAGACAACTGCAACAAACGAATCGCTTGCTGCAATTGAGGAGTCATTGCTAACTGTTGGCCTAGCTTAAGTTGTAATGAGGGTTTCATTCAGTGTTACTTACCTAGTTATTATTCTTAGAACTCTCGATACTCTCTATATAATCATAGACGGAATTGTTCGCCTAGATAAACTTGTTTAACTTGTTCGTTATTGAGAACATCTTCAGGAGTACCCTCTGCGATCAGGTGTCCTTGGCTCACGATGTAGGCCTTTTCACACACGTCTAATGTTTCACGAACGTTGTGGTCGGTAATCAAAACACCCAAACCGCGATCGCGCAGGTGTTCAATGATTTTCTTGATATCGATAACCGAGATCGGGTCAACACCAGCAAACGGTTCGTCTAGCAAGATAAACTGAGGGTTTGCTGCAAGAGCGCGAGCGATTTCAACACGACGACGTTCACCACCCGATAGGGCCATACCATTACTGTGACGGATATGTTGGATGTGGAACTCTTCTAGAAGGTCTTCTAGCTTATCCTGACGCTGCTCATTGGTCATCTCATCACGGGTCTGTAACACCGCCATGATGTTGTTCTCTACAGACAGCTTACGGAAGATAGACGCTTCTTGAGGCAAGTAACCGATACCAAGTCGCGAACGGCTATGCATTGGTAAGATACTGATATCTCGGTCATCAATGCTGATGGTACCTTCGTCACGTGCAACTAAGCCTACAATCATGTAGAAAGAAGTCGTTTTACCGGCACCATTAGGACCAAGCAAGCCGACAATCTGGCCTGACTCAACCTGCAGGCTTACGTCAGTCACTACTTTACGTTTGCTGTATGTTTTCGCTAGGTTTTGTGCTTTTAGAACGGCCATGGCTACTTATTCACTTCCGTTGGTTGTAAAACCGTTGATACTCGTTTGTTCTCACCACTGTCAGCGACTAGCTTCTGAGAGCCAATCTGGTAAGTGATTTTAGAGCCTCGGATGATACTGCCATCTTGAGATAGCATCGCATTCTTGGTCATGATCAGTTTGTCAGCAACAAGCTGGTAATGTAGGTCGTCAGCTTCACCGTAGAGCGTCTTTCCATCATCAGTCAGTTGAGAGAAGGTCGCCGGTTTACCGAAGCCTTGAATCTCTTCAATCTCACCATTTACGGCGTTGCGGGTAACAATCACCTTATCTGCATTGATATTGATGCTGCCTTGTTTCAGGTTTACATCACCAATGAAGGTTACTTGGTTACTTTTCATATCCAATTGCTGGCTGTCTGAGTCAATGTAGACAGGTTGCTCGCTATCCGAAGATAGGGCGTAGACATTTGGTGCCGCAAGAGTCAAAGCGAATAAACTAAGGTGTAAGAGTTTCATATCTACCTTGAACAGAATTAAAGAGAGTCGCATTGTTGGTACCGAAGTTACCTTTTATTGCTTGACCCTCATTTTCAAAAAATGTACCGATCATATGGACCGGAGTATCTGAATAAAAATCTCGGCTTTTCAGCTCAATCACCATTTTTTCAGTGGTCATTGTATCGAAGCTTGCCCCTGGCAGTAGATTCTTTGCCACAACGTTGTCATAAAAAGTGACAACCTGATTTTCATCCATAATCGCGCGATCAGCGGTGACTTGCCATTCAATCGTATGCCCTTCACGGAATACCGAGAGAACAGGGTTTTGAAAGTGCGTGTCGCCAACCACTGAGAAGTGTTCTAAATACGTCGATTCAACTTGGTAGCTGCGAATACCTGACTCATCGTAACTGATGTTGTTGAGGCTGTTGCCGCTAAAAGCAGGTAGCTCCAAATTCGGAGCCACTTGTATCGTCGATGTTTGCTCTTTGTCGAACAAGTAGTAGGTCGACCAAGAGGCAATAAATATTAGTATC
>NZ_MCYD01000733.1:0-3453 GCF_002876325.1 Vibrio sp. 10N.261.52.A1 | reverse complement strand
GGTAAACTCATCAATGGTTCGCGGCATAAAATCTTTTAGCCCAAGCAAAACATCAATATTAGTACCAGCATTTTGATGGTCGACAAGAATCGTATCTGAGCCTTGTGTCGATAACAGTGACCCAAGTTCAGTAGAGATAAACGACGCGCCCACACCACCTTTGCTACCAACAATAGCAACGCGTTTTGCTTTACGTTTCTGGCTGACACCAGAAAAGGTTTTGAGGTTCTTACTCACGTGAGTTAAGAAGTCCGCAAATTCTTGTTTATTCACCGGCCAGAAAACGTAGTAGAACCCCATCTCTTTAAGAGAGCGAAGCGTTGAAATAGCATCCTCTTTACCTATAACTACCACGCCTTTATGAGTTGGTAGTTTACTAGCGAAAGCTTTTGCATCTTCTACAACATTGCTCGACTCATTAAGCTCAAGAATCACAATATGACTGCTTTGTTGCTCGGTAACTTTGGTTAATCCGGCCGTTGTGTTTACGCAAGCTGGCTCATCCCACCCTTCAAACAGAAATACTTCTTGAACTAGATTCAAACACTCTTGTGATTGATAAAATAACGTACACCCAGCCACACCGCTCGAGGTTGTCAGAACTGGCTTGGCTTTGGTTGCTAACGCTTTTGTCAAATCAAACATTATTGCTCTCCTACCAATCTTGACTTATGCGCCACTTGCTTCAATCTCATCGACTCAACAAAACAGTCAGACTGCCTCAAATTGACATGTATTTGGGCTGGCTTGCACGTTTGTGTCTTCAAGCGCGTTAGTGTTACTTTGATTCCTAGGTCACTTGGCAACGACTGGGCATACCGATAAACAACTCGTTGTGGTGTGATAATATGCGATGGATACTTTTTAAAAATACTCTGCAGCAGCTGTTTGTTCGCAGCTGACTTATAATCCACAACATAGGTAGCCTCTTTATCGACCGATTCAATTTCCTGTATCAAGTCACTAATCTGCTGAACTGTTTTATCGCGTTTTTTTATCACAAACTCAAAACTATGGTGCTCTTTGTAAACTAGAGCTTCAGCACCTTGACCAACGAAATACTGTTCAGAAGCACAGCCAAACAGTGAGGCAGAGAACAAGGCTATCAATGCTAATTTCTTCATTTGATAAATCCTCCTTGCGACAGCAGACGAATTGTTGCATCAGACGACGTCACTTCCTTACCATCCCATTTGATGTTCAACCAACGTGCCAATGTCGATGTCTTCTTAATGTACGGAAGTTGAATATCTTTTGGCTTCATTGGATCCACTAGATTTACAGTAGCGACAATAACCAATTCGGTACGTTTTCTTTCGGTGGTTGCTTTTCTGAACGCGGCGCCAAGAACTGGAATATCACCAATAAATGGGATCTTTTGCATTTTTTCCAAATCAGCGCTGCTCATCAAACCACCCAGAACAAAGCTATCACCATCGGCCAGCTCCACCGTTGTCATTGCACGACGAGAAACAAGCTGTGGCACTTTGATACCAGCGGCTTCAACATAACCCTCAACTTCACTCACTTCAGGTGCCAGCTGCATTCGGATCTTGTCTTGGCTCAACACTTTGGCCGTTAGATCCAGCTTGATACCGAACTCTTTGAATGAGATGTTGACGTTATTATTGGAAGACATGATTACAGGTACTTCCCCGCCAACCAGAAAACTTGCAGACTCACCGGATAATACGGTTAAGTTCGGCTCAGCCAGAACCTCTGCGATCTGGTCATTTCCCAACGCTGTAATTAAGGTAGTGAGATTAGCCGCATCGAATTGGTCAAAAACAAATTGCCCGACACTTGAACCTACCGTGCTCCAATCAGAACCGATGGTTTGTCCAAACGATTCTGTCACTTGCGCGACCGATATTTTGACGTTCACCTGCTGAGTCGTGGCGACTTCAATTCGCTCGATGATCCCTTGCCACGTCATATTGCGAGCAAACACCATGCTTTCAGACTCTTCATAATCCGAACTGTCGGATTTAAATTTTAGCTTTTGTGTTTTGTCCCATTTCTCCATTTTTTCTCGGTCTAGTAACGTCGCGACCAAGCGATAAATATCGTCACGCGTTTCTTCTGAATCAACGATACCACTCACTGCAACTTGCTCACCTATTGACTGAACCTTTACTTGAGCGTCAGGAAAATGGAATTTAAGTTGTTTTCTAACGTCCGTTAAGTTCAAATCAACAATAATACGGTCGGATAGCAGCACATCATTATCCACTCCATAAACAATCAATCGCGATTGGCCCACACTGTTCGCAAACACAACAAGAGTGCTATCGTTGATTACCTTGTAATCGACGATGTTAGGGTTGTTTATGAACACTTGACCGATTGGTGTTTTAAGTTGAATGTGTTGGCCATCATTTAAAGTGATAGAACGATCAGCAGCGAAAGTGTTTGTTGTTGAAAGTAAGCCAAACAGCGTTACTAGAATGGAGCCAAACAATGCTCCTTGATGGATAATCCTCATCACAAAGCCTCTCTTGGGTTGTTCTCATTACCACGTAACTCATTAACTCCTGTGTAGTTATCAATGATGTTACGCACCTCGGCAAACTCAGGCTGACTATAGGTTTGGCTGCGATAAATTTCGATGTGCATGGTTCGTTGTGCAAGGGCAAGTTTGGGTAGATCATCCGGGCTTACTTCAATAACAACCGTCGTTAAGCCAGCTTCTTCACTTGGAGAGCGAGCAGTAACCGATCTGTCCCCTGTGTCATCATTTCCGATATTGAGCACCTTGACATGTTTCAAAAACATCGACGCCTTCACTCCGCGAAAACGCTTCGGCTTATCAAGGTTGCCAGCCAAATTGGCATTAGGAGAGCTCACCGTAAGCACATCGACAAAAGACCCCGGCCGGATGTAATCATTAATCAAGTTTTTATCGCTAACTTTCAGTGGGTATAATGTCATACCCTCGGTAACGAGAAGATCAATGTAGCCAGGTTTACCAGGGCTCACTTGATATTCAGGCAATACCACATCACCAGAGCGCAGGTTTCGATTTAATAGAATGGAAGGTGAGAAACTGATTTGTGTATCTTCTCTGACACCAAGTTTTAGTGCTTCACTAAGAGGCAATTGTCGTTTAACAACGTCTTGTGCATTGACTACATGCCCTTTTTTAAGCGCTTCAGTTGCAATCCACACTCCCACATGTTCTTCGATTTTTTCTACGACCATTTCATCGGTAGTGTTGGGCTCGGGTTCACTCTTAAACAAATCGACAGCGCCTAATACGCCCACGGTTAAAGCAGCGATGGCAACAAGTAATACCAGTCGTGATCTCATAATATTCTCATTTTTTGAGGTTATATATATGGCGTAGATTTGGTTAAAATAACCAAATAGAATCCGATGCTGATAGCCACACCGTACGGAATACCTTTTTGATCATTCAACGTTTTTTTCGCTAGTATTTTGCTTATCAACTTT
>NZ_MCYD01000732.1:0-4454 GCF_002876325.1 Vibrio sp. 10N.261.52.A1 | reverse complement strand
GGTTAGCCATGGCTAACCCTTTTTTGCATTTGCTCTAAAGAAAAACAGAATCTAGAGCAATTTATCATTTAAAAGCTGTAATTGAAGGCTTTACGCTGAAGGCTGTTCTACTGGCTTGCTGTCTGCCACTTCAGCTTCTGGCGACTTACCCGTCTTACGCTTGTACTTCTCTTCCCAGTAAGTTGCACCTTTGATGCCTAGTTTTACAGGGTTGAATGTGTACTCGGTAACGCCTTTACTCTGTTGCTCTTCGTAGTCAGCCAAAGCTTTTAGCGCAGGCTTAGACATGAAGAAGATGATCAGAATACCAACGATGTTTAACCATGCCATCAAGCCAACACCAACGTCACCCATTGCCCATGCAAGGTTCGCTGTTTTAACTGTGCCATAGAAAACCGCAGTGATAAGAACAAGTTTAAGTACGAACATCATGCCAGGGATCTTGATGGTACGACGTAGGTAAGCAATGTTCGTTTCTGCAATGTAGTAGTAAGCAAGAATCGTTGTAAATGCGAAGAAGAACAGAGCAAATGCGATGAATGGCTTACCAACACCTGGTAGTGCGCTTTCAATCGCTAGCTGCGTAAATACAGGGCCGTTTGCACCAACGTTTGCTGCTAGGTTTTGTACAAGGAATACGCCTTCTGCGCCACCGTGTACGTTGTAAGCACCAGTGATGATGATCATGAACGCCGTAGCAGAACAAACTAGCAGTGTATCGATGTAGATAGAGAATGATTGAACCAAACCTTGCTGAGCTGGGTGATCAACACTTGCTGCCGCAGCTGCGTGAGGACCAGTACCTTGACCCGCTTCGTTTGAGTAAACACCACGTTTAACACCCCAACCAATCGCAGCACCGAAGCCAGCCATAGGTGTGAATGCATCACCAACAATCATAGAGAACACAACAGGAACTTGGCTGATGTTTAGTAGGATGATAACGAACGCGATGATGATGTAAGCCAATGCCATGAATGGAACAACGATCTGCGTGAAGTTCGCAATACGCTTAACACCACCGAAGATGATGAAACCAAGGATGATAGCGACAACAGTACCAGTGAAAATTTTAGCGAAACTGAATGTACCGACAGCTGTTTCGATCATTGCACCTGAACCAAATGCAGCTTCTACAGCGTTACCGATACTGTTTGACTGAACACCTGGAAGTAAAATACCACAAGCAAAAATCGTCGCGATTGCAAAGATCCATGAGTACCACTTCTGACCCATCGCTTTCTCGATGTAGTAAGCTGGACCACCACGGAACTGGCCTTCGTCTTCTTCTTTGTAGATTTGCGCTAGCGTAGATTCTGCAAACGCAGTTGCTGCACCAAAGAAGGCTACAACCCACATCCAGAATACTGCACCAGGGCCACCGAAACCGATAGCAGCAGCAACGCCTGCAATGTTACCTGTACCTACACGGCCAGATAGCGAAACAGCAAGAGCTTGGAAAGATGAGATACCTTTATTCGAACTTTTACCAGATAGTAACAAACGCCACATTTCAAAGAAGTGACGGATTTGTACAAATCGAGTCATGACCGAGTAGAACAAACCAGCACCTAAACATAGATAGATAAGTACTGGACTCCAGATTATTCCATTCAAAAAATCAACGAATGACTGCATGAGTATTTTCCCTGTTAGTTTTACTTGTGATTGTTTTTCGAACAACACAATACTTCACTTGTAACCTGAGTGTTAAATTATTTAACTGCGTATTCGGATTACTGTGACATAAAGCATGTTGTGGGAGTGAATTGTTAACGCTTAGTTCTATTTCGAGAATTGTTTTATTTAAAATTAAATGCAACTAGTTGCAATTGGGCGGTTTTTCAGAAATGCATAAATAGTGATTAATACAAAAGTGTGAGTTACTTGAAGGATTGATAATGGGGTGAGACAGAAAACTTCGCTTTTAGCCGATTCGAAGTAACGGCTGTAACTGGCGGAATGTTATCGAGAAGTTAGAATATATCACCTCCATTTAGAGCTCTGGCAGCTTTAAGAGGAGGTGTTCTTTTGAATGAGGGAGATGGCAAGAGGGCCCGCTACATTTGCAGCAGTGCCCAGTTAAAAGCCTGTTTTAAACAACGTTGAATCCCTGTTTTATCAGCTCTTGAGCGAATTCAGACTGGGTATCTGGTTCACCGTGTATCAAATGCACCTCTTTGGGTGCCACAGGAATGCCAGTAATAAAGCGCTTGAGATCTTCTTGGTCGGCGTGAGCAGAGTAGCCAGACATGCCATGAATTTGAGCATTCACCTCCACTTGTTTGTTGTCGATTGATACCTGCATTTCACCTTGTTGAAGCTCCCTCCCTAGCGTGCCGTGCGCTTGGTAGCCCGCCAGAATTACATCGGTTCGTTTATCGGGCAGCAAGGCGGATAAGTAGTTCATGATTCTGCCTCCCTGACACATACCAGAAGCCGCGACCACAATCGCAGGCTCTCCGGTTGAGCGCAGTCTATTGACGATTTTCTTATGCATTCTGTGCCCATCGACAGTAATGCACTGCTCAAATGCCAGTGGATGACGTTTGAGTTCAAGCCGTTGTTTTGCCTCTTGGCTCCAGAGTTCTTTAAAGCGTCGGTAAGAGCGGGTGACTTTCAGAGCCATTGGTGAATCAAGAATGATAGGAATGTCGGCACTGAGTTGATGCTCAAAGATCAGTTGCTCAATATCAAACAGGAGTTCTTGTGTGCGGCCAATACTGAATGCTGGGATTAAGATGACACCACCATCCAGTAACGAACGATCGATGATGGCTTTAAGGCGCTCGGCTCGTGTCGCAATATCATCGTGTGTGCTAGTGCCATAGGTTGATTCGATAAACAGATAGTCGGCCTGCTGAGGAGGCATAGGATCGGGCAGTAACGGTGTATTACTTGGTCCTAAGTCTCCGGAAAACACCACCACTTGTTGATTAGGTAACTTTATCTCGATATAGGCAGAACCCAAGATATGCCCAGCAGGTTGAAAACGAGCATACAGAGTATTTGGCCTACTATGATCCTTTCCGTTTTTTTGCTGTTTAGCGGGGATAGGAAACCACTCTCTATAAGGCTTGGGAGCAATCAATGAGTGGAGTTTTTTCAGTATTAGCTTTGCTTGTTTATGGCTTAGTCCTTGAAGCTTTAAGCTGTCTTCAATCATAAGCGGGGCAAGTTCAGCGGTGGCTTGAGTGCAATAAATCGGTTGGTTGAACCCGGTGGCGAGCAACCAAGGCAGTCGCCCGATATGGTCTATGTGAGTATGAGTTAACAGTAGGGCATTGAGGTGGGATGTTTCGAAATCGATATCAAGAGGGCGTGTGTCTTTACCCTGAACCTCTTTACCTTGGAACAAGCCACAATCGATAAGTACGGCTTGGCTGGAATCTCTTAGCTCGTGACAAGATCCTGTGACCGTATGTTTACCGCCATGGTGAATCACTTCCATCGTTTACTCCCATTGCTCTATGCCGTTTCCCGCGTTTTATTTTGCGGATAACCGTCGGCAAGTAAAACAAGAACAATGAGAGTTGCGATCGTAAGGTCTCTTTTTCGGTAATTGAGCGATAACTCAATGTTTTCGCTGCGAGTTAGCTCGTAGAAGAACGGTCGGAATCAAGCTCAGGGTTTTGTTGTGATTCCAATCTAGCGACTTCAGCATCAAGCTCTGCAATCTTCTCAGCCATTAACGCATGGCAGTGATTCGCCAGTTCTCTTGCGTCACTCAGTTTGTATCCAGATACATCAATAGGCTCAAGCATCTCGGTAATCACAATGCCGTTGTTTAGTCGGTTAAAGTCGATTTTGTTGTGAGTGGTGCTCGTGCACATCGGGGTGATAGGCACACCAGCCTCAATCGCCATTCGGAAAGCGCCTGTTTTGAAAGGTAATAACCCGCGGCCTTTACTACGTGTTCCCTCAGGGTAAACCCATACAGAAAGGTCTCGCTGATGAATCGCTTCTGCCACCTGTTTGATGGTATCGCGTGCTTTCGACTTGTCTTCACGATTGATCAGAATGTTCCCCGTGATCCAATACAGAAGCCCAAAAAACGGCACCACTAACAAATCGCGCTTTCCTAAAGAAACGGTACGCGGCCTTAGCATTCCAGGGTCAGTGACAAAATCCAACACGCTTTGGTGGTTAGAGATATACACGCTCTTTTCTGGTGTGGGTGCATTCTCTAGGCCACGCTGCACCAGTTTTACACCAAGGATCTTCTGTAATTGGTTGAACCAACGACAAAAAAAGTACACATGCTTAGGGTTCTTGGGGCTAAACAAGCAGTAAACAAAAGCAAATAACGTGGTGAAAATAATAAACACCGTAGCCAAGATAATACGAAGAACAGCAAGCACAATTGACTCCTTACTCACTACAAGGATGCAGTGATTAAATAGTTTTAGATAATTGAAGTTTTCACTCTATTTAACCGAAATGCAACAATTAAC
>NZ_MCYD01000731.1:3675-5169 GCF_002876325.1 Vibrio sp. 10N.261.52.A1 | reverse complement strand
ATTTTTGTGTCGTCTAGCCGACTCATAATTCGACGCTTTCTTGGATTCAAACCTCAGATGAACCAATCCACTGCTCATCTAGGTAAGCCTCCCAACCGTCTGGACTCACCGAGAAATAATCGACACACTCCAGCGCATCGTGCGTCCAGCCGCCTTTCGGGGCGTGGTACTGAACCACTTCCACCCCCTCCAAGCTCATAATACGAAGCGGGTCCAATGTGCATCCTTCCATCAGGTCAGGCTCAGCCGGTGATAGCGAGCGGGCGACTATCATATTCCGGTTTCCTTTAACGTTGAGTCCAACGCCCGCTCTTTTAACATGGCGTAGTCCGCAGCCTTCCAACCTTCTTCCCAACAAAGCGCTGCTGTATCTTTATCTTCATCCTCCATCGAATCTTGTAGATAGGGGTTATCTTCAATATTTAGACTTTGATAAAAAGCGATATTGCCTTCTTCCATATACCGCTGCATATCTTCATCACGGGTATCTTCTGCTTTGGGGAGCATCACGCGTACAGCTTTCCCGATGACGAAAAGACTCCCAACAAAAAGAACACTCCACCAACCAACATTCACTAAGTCGTCAATATAAATAGCGCCATTTATTGACGTTAAGTACGACCAAAGCATTTTCACCGTCGCCAATAAAACCAGAGAGAATAGGGCTATCGTTAACATTGCCAATGCCTTAATAAAAGTCTCATAAAGCGGCTTAAAGCAATCCCGCCACTGCGCTCTCCACCATTGTGCTCTGCTTTCTTTTTTCATGAGCCCATCTCCTTTCCTAACTTTCCTTTGTCATCGAAATGACGCTTCTGACAGCCTTGTTTCCACGCGCTGCAGCTCCAGTAAAAACTGCCTTTGTTTTTCCCAGACTTGCGCACCAACACGCCTTTACCACAGGCACACTTTTGATTTTTGGCGGGCTTGCCGCGCACGCTATCGAGAATAAGGCCACATTGGTCGCGGTCTTCACACGCCCAAAACGGTTTCTTGGTGGAGCGAAGGCGCATTGTTTTGCCACACAATGGACATGGCGATTCAGGCTCTACAACTTTCGGTAAGGTAATGGTGATGTCCCCAGACTTCACCTTGCTGACAATGGCGCGCACAAACCCTTCCTGGTTTTGCATAAAGGCATCGAGGCTCATCTCTCGCTTTGCAATACTCTCTAATGACTGCTCCCAAATCGCGGTCATCACCGGGTTGCTCACTTCATTGGGCAGCGCCTGAACCAAACCGCGCCCTGCTTCGCTACTTAGGAGCTTTTTGCCTTTTGCTTCCACAAAGCCGCGCTTTTTGAGCGTCTCAATGATGGCCGCGCGCGTCGCTTGCGTGCCAAGTCCGGCTGTCTCTTTCAAAATCGCTTTGAATTGAGCCGGAACATTATCGCTGCGTGCAATATTGGCCATGGCATCGAGGAGCGTCCCTTCGGTAAACGCAGAAGGCGGCGTGGTTTTCTTACTCACCACATTGACCTTGGAAAACGTCAGC
>NZ_MCYD01000731.1:2646-2977 GCF_002876325.1 Vibrio sp. 10N.261.52.A1 | reverse complement strand
ACCTTGGAAAACGTCAGCGACTGACCAACCGTGAGAGATGGCAGAGATTGAGACGGGTTTTCTTCGCTCCTCCCTTTCCCCTCCTCTTTTTCTTCTTTCGCCACAACCCGCCAACCTTTGACGCGCTCCACTTTGCCGGAGGTTTTAAAGCGGTGTACTCCACACTGCAATTCAATCACGGTGGCGTCATCTTCAGCGTGCGGATAGAACTGAGCCACGTAACGCTGCACGATGGCTTGATACACGTGTTTTTCGCACTCACTGAGTCCAGTGAGTATCGGTACTTTTGCAGTGGGGATAATGGCGTGGTGCGAGCTTTGCGCCACTTTTT
>NZ_MCYD01000731.1:1583-1890 GCF_002876325.1 Vibrio sp. 10N.261.52.A1 | reverse complement strand
TTTGCGCCACTTTTTTATCGTTCCAACACGCGCTGCTTATTGCCCCGTCCGCGCCCTGGCACATCGATGCGAACTCTGAGGTCTGACCCAGCGTCCTCAAAATTTGAGTCACTTCGCCCTGCTGACTCACCGGCAAGAACGCGCAATCGGTACGCGGATAGGTGGTCAGCTTGTGCTTTTCATACAAGGCTTGCGCCGTATCGAGCACTTGCTGCGCGGTGTAACCGAACTGAGCCGACATGGCCTTCTGCAGAGAACCCAAAAAAAACAGCGCAGGGTGTTTGGCTTTTTGCCGTTTGGTATCAAA
>NZ_MCYD01000731.1:0-798 GCF_002876325.1 Vibrio sp. 10N.261.52.A1 | reverse complement strand
TGCCGTTTGGTATCAAACGCCGTGACCGTCGCTGCTTGTCCCTGACAGTCACGAGCCACACGCTCGGCCACCTCACGGGACAAACAGCGCCCTGCTTCATCGCTTTGCACTTCTGGTACTTGCCATTTAGACGAAAAACCCGTGTCACCGACAACGTCATAAAACGGTTTAGAGACAAAGTGAGCGATAGCCAAGTCTCGCTCAACTACTAACCGCAAGGTGGGCGTTTGTACGCGGCCCACCGATAAGGCGCCGCGATAACCGGCTTCTCGCCCCACCAAAGAGCAAAGCCGCGTTAGGTTCATACCCAGCAACCAGTCAGCTTGACTGCGGCCAAGCCCCGCCCAATAGAGCGATTCGGTTTCACTACCAGATTTAAGGTTATCCAGACCTTTACGAATGCTCGCTTCGTCTAAGGCGCTGAGCCAAAGTCGAGAAACTAGGCCTTGGTAACCCACAAAGTCTAAAATCTCACGCGCAATCACCTCCCCTTCACGGTCGGCATCGGTGGCTATCACCACCTCTGTCGCGTTAGCCAATAATTTTTTGATGACATTGAACTGTTTTTTCTTATCGGCTGGCACCACCATTTGCCAGGTCGACGGCACGATAGGAAGCGTGTCATAAGACCAAGCTTTTAATGCGGGGTCATAATGCTCTGGGTCGGCTTGAGACAAAATATGACCAAATCCCCAGGTCACGACCACACCTTGACCGCGCAGCGCCCCCTCGATTTTTTCATGACAGCCAAGTACCTTGGCAATATCACGGCCTTGGGACGGTTTTTCACATAAAAAC
>NZ_MCYD01000730.1:0-6752 GCF_002876325.1 Vibrio sp. 10N.261.52.A1 | reverse complement strand
GTATCAGAAAAACCTATATCTTTATAGAAACCAAAGATGTATTGCGACTATATGAAAATTGATGGGTTATATTGCCTGCCAGATAAGCAATACTCGCAAGGGTGTTTTAACAAAGCTCTGTCATAACCCTAACTGAAGTATGGAATTAGGTTGTGATAATAGCGAGTCAGCTAAACGAAATTACGTTCTACGTTTATTCATTTAAATGACTGCCTGAAGAGCCCGAATGAAACGATTTAACCTAAACCTCATCTATTACTTTATTGCGATATATGAAGAAGGAAACTTAACGTACGCAGCAGAAAGGCTCAATATATCCCAACCTAGTCTCAGCGCTCATTTAAAGCAGCTTCGAGATGAATATCGTGATCTACTGTTCGTAAGAAAATCTTACACGCTTGAGCCTACGCCAGTCGCTAATGACTTGTATCCTATCTTTAAGCAAGCACACAAGCTTGTCTCTCACTCACTGCCTGAAACTCATGACTTTGAACCGAAAGCGTGTCACTACACGTTTAGAATTGCTGCAATGAGTGTTTCAAGCAGCGTCATTCTGCCAAAGGTTCTTGATAAGATTCAACAAGAAGCACCCAACTGTGTCATTGAGATTGTAAATCTAAAAGAAGATATGGCGACTGACATCCGAGAGAAGAAGATTGATCTTGTGGTTGACCTGACCAATGCTCATTCAACATTGTTGAGTCAAAAAATCTGGAGTGATGAACTTTGTGTTGTTTGTAGCCAGAACCACACACGCAACAAAGAGCAAGTTAGTTTAGAGCAATACCTTTCAGCAAAGCATGTCATGCTCACACACGACAACTACCGAGTGAACCAGTTAACTGAATTTCATAGCCCGATTTTTGCAGATCGTAAAGTGGCAAGAAAGCTCAATTCTATCGCAGACTTCTCAGACACCATCTACAGCAGTGATTGGATAGCCACTTTCCCCAAGGGTGTCGCGAACGCTTATTTTGATAAAGATAAAATTAAGCTTCTAGAGCTTCCTTTTGAGTACACCAAGCCTTCGCTCAGTGTTTATTGGCACAGCAATCGGAATGATGACATCGTCAATCAATGGTTAAGAGAGTTGTTTACCAGCGAAGTTTTAACCTTGAGTTCCGACATATAAGACAACGTTTAGTTCTGTGAGTAAGCGTTTCGGTGATTCGATTCGTTCTTCATGTATAAAGTGCCTTATGGTACAAATGACAGCATGAACAACGCTGGTGGCTTTTGCCAGATAGACTTCCAATTTAAATGAAAAGACTGACTTATGAATTTTGATATCCAAGCACTGAAACATCACCAATTAGTTGAAGATGGTCAACTGGAAGGGTGTTACATTCATCAGCCAGCTCAAGGTAGCCAGCAAGACGACCAAGCAGTATTGGCAGAGCGCCAAGCGCTAGAAAATATGGGTTACAAGGTTGTGCAAGTTAAGGCGAAAGGTGGGACAACAACGTTCGCTGAAGCAATGCAGAAGCTAGCCAAGAAGACTGGGTATCAGTCAAACAACTAAGTGGGCAATAATTGTCGCTTGGCGTGTCGTCGCTTTCAAACGGGCGACGATACATAACTATCAAGCATGTAGGAAATCTTTCGACAAAACCTTTTTAACTATCTACCTGACATTTAAAGGACATATAGCTGATCTTCACAGCGAGTAGGACGTATAGGCTGCTTAAAAAGGAAGAAATACTATGGCCATCGTCTATGTCAGCATCGGAAGCAACATAAACCGCGAACATCACATCACAGAATCTCTCAAAGCGTTGAACCACCGCTTTGCTCCACTGCAAATTTCTCAGTTTTACGATTGCGAGCCAGTCGGTTTTGAAGGAGATAACTTCCTCAATCTCGTAGTGGGCTTTGAATGCGACCTTCCTATCGCAGAATTAGCTAAAACTCTTCATCAAATCGAATTTGATAACGGTCGCCAACGTGAGACTAAACAGTACGCTGCAAGAACCATGGATATCGATATCCTTCTTTACGGCGATCAAGTGGGCATTATCGACGGGGTAGAGTTACCCAGAGGTGAAATCACCGAGTACGCTTTCGTGCTTCGTCCGTTAGTTGACCTTGCCGCGACTGCCCATCACCCCACTCTAAATACCTCGTTCCAACAGCTTTGGAATAGCTTTGACCAGTCGAGTCAAAAAACCGTTCCAATCCCCTTCGAGCTCAGTCTCACCTAATGCCTTCAGAGCTGTCAAAAAACGCAGACTCTTATTATCAGAGCTTTATTTGATCTTTTCTTAAAACAAGCACGTACCTGATATCACTTTCGACGGAATGGAAACTGTTATGAACCACAACGCCATTATTACCATCACAAACCTCAGACTACGAACCTTCATCGGCTTCAACGAAGAAGAGAAAACCAAACAGCAAGACATTGTTATAAACGCAGAGATTCACTATCCAGCTAACAATTTGTGCCTCTCTGATGACGTTGACAATGCCCTCAATTACAAAAACATTTGCAAGAAAATTATCCACCATGTCGAGTCTGGAAGATTCCTGCTTCTAGAAAAGCTAACCAGCGACGTACTCGGAATCTGCATTGATCACTCATGGGTTCGGTACGCTCAAGTGAGAATTGATAAACCTCATGCGCTGCGTTTTGCCGACTCCGTTTCGCTCACACTGAGCTACGAAGCGGATCAAGATAATAACTTCTAAGGAGCGATCCAATGTTGAGCACAGAAGCAGAACAAGTAAGAACAGCTCTACTGGCGAGAGGACTTGAAACCCCGATGACCACAAGTGAAATGAACAGCGACCAGAAATACAATCGTATTAAGGGACTGTTAACGGAAGTTGTCAGCACGTTGGGTTTGGATCTGACCGATGACAGCCTTGCAGAGACGCCGCATCGCATCGCAAAGATGTATGTACACGAGATATTTTCCGGGCTTGATTACAACAATTTTCCAAAAATCAGCGTCATAGAGAACAAAATGTCGGTAGATGAGATGGTTAAGGTATCAGATATCGACTTAACATCTACGTGTGAGCACCACTTCATCACCATCGACGGTTTAGCGCAAGTAGCCTACATTCCAGAATCGAAGATACTTGGCCTGTCGAAAATAAACAGAATTGTCCGATTCTTCGCACAACGCCCTCAAGTCCAAGAGCGCTTAACTCAACAGATTCTGATCGCCATACAGACTCTCGTTGAAACAGAAAACGTCGCGGTGACCATCAAAGCGACGCATTACTGCGTGAAGTCTCGAGGCGTTATGGATGCCAACTCTGAAACAACGACAACGGCGCTCGGTGGCATTTTCAAAACTAACCCTCAAACTAGAGCTGAGTTTTTACGATGAGTGAGACGATTCTAATAACTGGTGTAGGGAAGCGATTAGGGTTCGCACTGGCTCAGCAACTCCTAGCTGATGGGTACCAAGTGATTGGTACCTTTCGCAGCGAATATCCTCAGTTGCAACAGCTGCGTGATAAGGGGGCTGATCTACAGTACGTCGACTTTTACCAGCAAAGCAGCGTAGAGGACTTTCTGCACTATGTAGGGCAAGAGTACAGAGCACTTCGAGCCATCGTTCATAATGCCTCTGATTGGAAGCAGGAGAATAAGAAAGACCCGAGCGAGAACGCTGCAGAAATTATGAACCAGATGATGGCAGTTCACGTCGGCGTACCATACCTTATCAATCTGTCGCTCAAAGACCTGCTGATGTCTGGCGATCAAACCTCAGATATCATCCACATCAGCGACTATGTTGCCGAAAAAGGCAGTAAAAAACATATCGCTTACGCGGCAAGCAAAGCTGCGCTTAATAACTTAACGCTTTCGTTCTCGGCGATGATGGCTCCCAACGTGAAAGTAAACACTGTCTCACCAGCTATGATCAAATTCAATGATTATGATGACGAGGCGTATAAGGCTAAAGCTCTGCAAAAAGCTTTGATTCCGGCGGAAGCGGGTTTTGAGGAAGTGGTTGATGGCATCAAGTATGTACTGTCCAGTCGTTACATGACAGGAAGAACTTTGCACCTTGATGGCGGCAGGCATCTGAAGTGAATTCGTGTCGATAACATTGAGCTCTTTCTTGGGTGAAAAGCCCATTTTATTCTGAATATGAACTCTCCCGCTCTGGTTACAAACTTATAGCTTGAGTGTTCATGTTTAGCAGCCTATTTGGGTTGTTCTACCCTGAACAACCTCATTCAACCTTACGCAACAAAGTGACTAATCTCACATTTCTGTCAATTCATCTCCTGAATCGAGCGGGTTGTATTAAACGCAGTTCATATTGAGTTCGCTTTGAACCCACTTACCTATTTAGGGTGATGAGCATCTGAACCGAAAATTCAAACAAATGTTTAAATTAATGAATTTATAGAGCGATTTATCGGGCATTTAACGGGATGACTTTTACTTTGATCTTGATCAATATGTTAACTGTTGCGCAACAAATTTAAATCAAATTTGCATAGGAAGCGCACATTTACTTCTTCGATCTGCTCAGTACAAGGAATAAAATTATGTCTACTCAGGAAACATTTAAGGCTTTCACATCGCAACTAGAGTCTGTAACAAACCCGTTTTACAACTTCAATCAGCTAGTGACTAAGAATATAGAGACACTGACCAAGATTCAGCTTGATAGCCTACAAGCTTATAGCGCGCTAGGTAATGAGTCTTTGCAGAGCTTAGCTTCGTTAAAGCAGCCACAAGATATTCCAGCCTATGGTTCAAAACAGATGGAAGTGGCGAGTAAGATCTCACAACAACTGATGGAAGATAGCCAAAAGCTGACTCAACTTGGTCAAGATTTTAAATCTGCCGCTGACGAGCTTACAGCTTCTGCGGTAAAGACTGCGAAAAGTGCTTAGTTTATTGCTTGTCGATTGATGGCGGAGCGTAACGTCTAGCCGCCATCTCTCAGCATCACTTCTAACAAGGATGTCAGAATGGAAAATAAATCGCCCTTTGAAGGTATGATGAACCTCATGTCCCAATACGGACAAGCTTGGATGGACAATCTAGGGCAGCCAACACAATCGACATTGATGAAAACCCAATCGGAAGATTTTACGAAGTGGGTGGGCTCAATGACTCAGAACCCAACCAATATGGTTGAGCAACAGATGAATTGGTGGGCGCAGCAAGTTAATCTACTTAACGATTGTATCCTCGGCACTCAAGAACAAACTAAAGAGACGGATCGTCGTTTTCGTGACCCTTCATGGAATGACACGCCACTGTATCGTTACATCAAAGAGAGCTACAAACTTGCTTGTGACAACATTCAACAATCAGTTGAGAACGCAGATGGTCTGGACGACGAGACCAAAGCTCGCCTTTCATTTTTCACTCGGCAGTATTTGAATGCCATGTCGCCAAGTAACTTCGTGTCGACTAACCCAGAGATACTTAAGCTGACCATGGAGAGTAAGGGTGAAAACCTGATCCAGGGGATGAAGCAATTCCGTCAGGATTTAGAGCAAAGTGCCGACATGCTCAATATTCGAATGACGGATAAAAACCAGTTCAAACTGGGGGAGAATATTGCCTCAACGCCCGGAAAAATCGTCTTTCAAAACGAGATGTTCGAGCTGATTCAATACAAGCCGACCACAGAACAAGTCTATAAACGCCCGACGCTGATCGTACCGCCGTTCGTCAACAAATATTACATTATGGATGTCAATCCAGAGACCTCTTATGTGAAGTGGTTGGTCAGCCAAGGCCACACAGTATTCATGATCTCTTGGGTGAACCCTAATGCTCAAATGCGAGACGTCGATTTTGGCAACTACGTGACTCAAGGCGTGCTACCTGCACTTGATGCCATTGAAAGTGTCATAGGCGAGCGAGAAGTTAACGGTATCGGTTACTGCATCGGTGGCACCACCTTAGTCGCAGCCATGGCTTACCTTTCTGGCAAACGTCGTAAGCAGAGAATCAAATCGGTCACTCTGCTGACTACGATCCTCGACTTCCAAAAGCCAGGTGAGTTAGGGGTCTTCATCAATGATCCGATCATTAGCAGCATTGAAGCGCAAAACAACCAACGTGGTTATATGGATGGCCGCCAAATGGCCGTGTCATTCAGCTTACTTCGTGAAAACAGTCTGTATTGGAATTACTACATTTCCAATTATTTGAAAGGGGAGAGCCCAATGGCATTCGACCTCCTTTATTGGAACTGTGACAACACCAACGTGACCGCTGCGACCCATAACCAGCTGCTACGTCAGTGCTATCTTGAGAATCGACTCGCCAAAGGTGAGTTGGTGATCGATGGTGTGGCGATTGATTTAGGTAAAGTAAAGTCGCCGGCTTACTTCCTCTCTGCTATCGATGATCATATCGCGCTATGGGACGGCAATTTTGAAGGCACAAAACTGCTAGGTGGAGACAATAAATTTGTACTTACCGAGAGCGGTCATATTGCAGGGCCGATGAACCATGCAGATTCCAATAAATATGGTTTTTGGACCAATGATGATAACGACCAAGTACCATCTCAGTGGCTTGCCAGCGCCGACAAGCACCATGGCTCGTGGTGGTCGCATTGGCAAAACTGGGTTGATGAGCGCAACTTCTCCGAAATGATTGAAGCTCGTGAGCTAGAAGGGAAACTGGATGCGCCAGGTGAATACGTGAAGCAGCGTATTCAAGATGTCATCCAGCGACAAAATGAAATGGAAAAGGAGTCCGCATAATGAATCCAGAAATCGGCCAGACTGCCACAATAGAAAAGCTGTTAGATAAG
>NZ_MCYD01000729.1:0-10975 GCF_002876325.1 Vibrio sp. 10N.261.52.A1 | reverse complement strand
CTATAAATAATGTAACAACGAGCTAGGACTCGCCTCCTAGCTCACCCTACACAAAGGACTTACACCATGAAAAAATTAGCGACTCTTATTTCTGCTGCTCTTCTTTCTACAACGGTATCTGTGTCTGCACAGGCGCAAGATACAATGGCAATCGTTCTGTCTACATTGAACAACCCATTCTTTGTAACCATGAAAGATGGCGCAGAAGCGAAAGCTGAAGAGCTAGGCTACAAGCTTATCGTTCTTGATTCTCAAAACGACCCAAGCAAAGAGCTGTCGAACATTGAAGATCTAACCATTCGTGGTGTAAAGGCAATCCTGATCAACCCAACAGATTCAGATGCTGTGTCTAACGCGATTCGCATGGCTAACCGCTCTAACATCCCAGTACTAACACTTGACCGTGGCGCAAGCCGTGGTGAAGTTGTAAGCCACATCGCTTCTGATAACGTAATCGGTGGTGAAATGGCGGGTCACTTCATCATGGAAAAAGTGGGCGAAAAAGCGAAAGTAATCCAACTTGAAGGTATCGCTGGTACTTCTGCAGCTCGTGAACGTGGTGAAGGCTTCATGAACGCAGTAAACGGCAGCGGCCTTGAGCTTCTTGCAAGCCAACCTGCTGACTTCGACCGTACTAAAGGTCTGAACGTAATGGAAAACCTACTTGCAGCTAACCCAGATGTTGAAGCAGTATTCGCTCAGAACGATGAAATGGCTCTAGGTGCACTACGCGCAGTTCAAGCATCAGGTAAAGACGTAATGATCGTTGGCTTCGACGGCACAGACGACGGCATCGCTGCTGTTAACCGTGGCCTACTTGGCGCAACCGTTGCACAACAACCAGACCTAATCGGTTCTCTAGGTATCGAGATGGCAGACAAAGTGCTTAAAGGCGAAAAAGTAGACGAGTACGTACCAGTACCTCTAAAAATCATCGCTAAATAATCGGTGCTAAACGAGTAATACCAAGCAGGGAGTCCCCTATCTCCCTGCTTTCTTCACTCAATAGCGCATTTACTCACTGGCTCAAAGCAAAAAGCAAAAACCGACAGTGCATCGCTGTTTCTCATTCCTCTATCGCGACTTGACGACTCTCTCGCGACTGAATAGCTAACCATGAGAAAGACCCATGCATTTTCAAATACGATATATCATAAGGCTCGTATCATGACTCAACTGATTGTTTTAGGTAGCGTTAACGCTGACCACGTACTACAAGTTCCTTCGTTCCCTCGTCCGGGTGAAACCTTGATTGGCGGTAACTATCAGGTCATCCCTGGCGGTAAAGGCGCAAACCAAGCGGTCGCTGCTGCGCGATTAAACGCAGATATCGGCTTTATCGCCTGTGTCGGTGACGACCCATTCGGCATCAACATTCGTCAAGATTTTGCTAAAGACGGCATCAACATCGACGGTGTTATCGTGGCAGAGAACACGCCAACTGGCATCGCGATGATCCAAGTATCAGCAGCGGGTGAAAACAGCATTTGTCTTTCTCCAGAAGCGAACAACAAGCTGACTTGCGAACAAATCGAACCACACCTAGAGAAGATCCGCGGTGCGAAATTCCTTCTAACTCAGTTGGAAACCCCAATCGAAGGCATTGAATACGCAGCGAAAACCGCTAAAGAGAGCGGAACTCGCGTGATTCTAAATCCTGCCCCTGCTCGCCCACTATCAGATACGTTATTAGCGTGTGTTGATGTGATTACACCAAACGAAACGGAAGCTGAAGTGCTGACAGGCGTGACCGTAACCGACAGCGCATCCGCACACCAAGCTTCGTTGGCTCTGCATGCGAAAGGCATCGAGACGGTAATGATCACCCTTGGCGCTAAAGGTGTTTGGGTAAGTAAAAACGGTGAGGGTGAGTTAATCGCTGGCTTCCGCGTTGAAGCGACAGACACCACCGCCGCTGGTGACACTTTCAACGGAGCACTAGTGACAGGCTTACTTGAAGATATGCCAATGGAGCGAGCAATTAAGTTTGCTCACGCTGCGGCGGCAATTTCAGTAACTCGCTTTGGTGCTCAAACGTCTATTCCAAGCCGTGATGAAACAGACGCATTTTTGGCAGAGCAACTGTCTGCCTAATAGGTTGAAGCTTAATTAAGTTATGTAACAACAAATAACTAAACATAAGCCCCTGTTTTCAGGCAGAATATCGCTCAACGTGGATAAGTGACTCCCACAAGGATTTTTTATGGCAACAATGAAAGACATCGCTAAGCTCGCAAAGGTATCGACCTCTACAGTGAGCCATGTGATCAACAAGTCACGTTTTGTCAGTGAAGAGATAGCTGAGCGTGTCAACAATGCCGCAAGAGAGCTTAACTATGCGCCTTCTGCATTAGCTCGCAGCTTGAAGATGAAGCAAACCAAAACGCTTGGCATGCTAGTGACAACCTCTACCAACCCATTCTTTGGCGAAGTAGTAAAAGGCGTTGAACGTCGTTGTTATGAAAAAGGCTACAACCTGATCTTGTGTAACACCGAAGGCGATAGCGAACGTATGAAATCGTCGATCGATACACTGCTACAAAAACGTGTCGATGGCTTAATGCTGATGTGCTCTACCCTTGAAGGCGAACATATCGACGTGTTCGAACGTTACCCAGAACTGCCTGTCGTGGTGATGGATTGGGGCCCAATGCTGTTTGCGAGCGACAAAATTCAAGACAACTCGCATCAAGGTGGTTACATGGCGACCAAACACCTGATTGACAACGGACACTCTCAAATTGGTTGTATCACAGGTCCGCTGCATCGTAACCAGGCATCATCGCGTTACCAAGGCTTCAAACAAGCGATGGAAGAAGCAGGATTAGAAATCAACGCTGATTGGATTGTCGAATCGAACTTCGAGTGTGATGGTGGTTTTGATTCTTATCAAATACTAAAGGCGCGTGGCAAAATGCCGAGCGCACTGTTTGTAAGTAACGATATGATGGCAATGGGCGTGATTCACGCAGCAGCGCAAGATGGCACCTCAATACCCAATGATCTCTCAATCATTGGCTACGATGACATCCACTTGTCTAAATACATGACACCGGCTTTAAGCACCGTCCACCAGCCAAAACACCGCTTGGGTAAAGCAGCCGTTGATACACTGTTGAGTCGCTTACAAACACCAGACGCCTACCCACAGGTCGTCGAGTTAGAGCCGACTCTAGTAGAGCGAAGCAGCGTGAAAGCGATTTAATCCACAGCTCCCCTACTCCAGAACAAAGAGCCAGCTTATCCAGTTGGCTTTTTTGCTTTAGCTTTTAGTCTTTAGCGTTAAGCCTTAAGTTTTAGCTTTAACCTTAGCTTTTAGCTCGTTAGCCATTAATAAGCGTCGCCCATCAAACCTTACCCATCCGCCCTTTTAGCACGAAGAATGCACCGCTCTCGATCTCAAAACATGTATTTATGTAATTAAATAGAGGTATTTCCACATCAATATATGCACTTGAACACTAAGCAACAGATTATCTCCTACACTATCAATAAAATAACATCGACATGGAGAGCGCTGTTTTATGATTTTGGGTTGGTTCGACAATATTTCCCTTCAAAAAAAGCTATTCGTTAGCTTTTGTGTTCCTATTGCTCTAATCGTAATCGTTTCTTTCTCTGTCCATAAAAATACTCAGTCCATGGTTGAGGACAACCACTGGGTGGTTCACACCCACAAAGCCATTGCTCGCGCTCAAGAGCTACTCAATCTAGCAGTAGATATGGAAACCGGTCAGCGTGGCTACCTGATCACTGGCGACCCTGTATTCCTAGAGCCTTATTACTTAGCACTGGACGTTTGGCCTCAAAAGATTCAGATTCTTAGCGAGCAAGTGAGCGATAACCCTGCCCAAGTCAAACTTCTGGACACCATTGATACCACCCACAATAAATGGCTAATTGAATCGGGAGAAAAAGAGGTATGGCAACGTGAGTTGGTGAATAGAGGCCAAGCAGACATGCAGAGTGTTGTCGATATTACTCAGCAAAAAACCGGTAAACAGCTGATGGACCAAATTCGCTTGGAGATAGCTGAGTTCATTGAGGTAGAACAACAGCTAATCAGTATTCGAGTCACCAAATCTGACCATTCTGCCCAACAAACCAGTTACGTTCTATTGGTCGGGACACTCCTTTCCGTATTCATTTGCCTGGTTGTCGCTGCTTGGTCATCAAATAGGATTAAGCAAGGGATAGACATACTGCTAGCTGCAGCGAATAAAGTAGCAGAAGGTCATTTACTAGAAGGGGCTGCAACGCTCAAGCTTAACTCAAAATCTGACACCCAAGACGAAATCGCCCACCTCACGCACAGCTTCAAAGCAATGGCGACAAATCTAGTAAAAAATGACAAGGAAATGCGATCAAAAAACCAAGAGCTCATTGCAGAACGAACCAAAGCCGAAGCGGCAGTAAAAGCCAAAGGTGAGTTTTTATCGACCATGAGCCATGAGATTCGTACACCGATGAATGGCGTACTTGGCATCTCTCAGATCATAGCGGCCCAAACTAAGGAGCCAGAAACCAAAGAGAATATCAATATCATTCTCGATTCTGGCCATCACCTAATGACCATACTCAATGACGTTCTCGATTTCTCTAAAGTCGAAGAAAACAAGCTTGAACTAGACATTGCCCCTTTCCATTTTGTCCAAGTGATACAGCCAGTTTGTAGCGCGCTTAAACCTTTGGCCGATGAGAAAGGCATCCGCCTGCTGCTCGAAAATAACATACCGACCAATATTCAACTTATCGGGGACTGTGCAAGGTTACGTCAAATCCTATTTAACTTGGGTGGCAATGCGACCAAATTTACCAAAGAAGGACACGTATCGATTCAAGCAGAGCTCAATCGTCCTAACAACCAGCTCATCATTAGCGTCACTGACACAGGGGTCGGTATCCCTAAAGACAAACATGAACAAGTCTTTAATTCATTTGAACAAGCCGATACATCGACCACAAGGCAATTTGGTGGTACTGGGCTTGGTCTTGCCATAGTAAAAAACCTCGTCAACCTCATGAAAGGTGAAATTACCTTAACCAGTGCGGTTGGGCTGGGAACTAAATTCCAAGTAACGTTGCCAATCGCATGGCAAGAAAGCAAAGTCAGTGAATGCCCGGTTAATACAAACGACACTGAAAGCTTGGCACACGAATCTCTCAACATTCTGCTAGTCGAAGACAACCGTATCAACGCGATCGTCGCGCAAGGTTTCTGCGAAAACCTAGGGCATAAAGTCGATCTCGCTGAAAACGGGAAGCGAGCCATCGAGCGCCTCCAACACTCGCAATACGACCTTATCCTGATGGACAACCACATGCCCGAGATGAATGGGGTCGAAACAACGCAATATATTCGCGATAAGTTAAAGCTCAACACCCTGATCTTCGCATACACCGCCGATGTGTTTCGTGAAGCTCACGACAGCTTCATTAATGCCGGAGTCGACCACATACTGACTAAGCCTCTGCAACAAGAGAGCTTCTTCGATGCCCTACAGCAGTTCTCAAATCGATTACCTAAACAATCCACCAAAGAAAACGCTGATAACGATGAAAACGTCATAGAGTTGCACCGCCAACCGATTGATACATTACGATTAACCGAAGAAGAGATAAGTCATTCGGAAATATTAGTCATGCTTAAAGATGACATGGAAGGGTTTAGCATGCTTATCAACTCAACCATCATAGAGTTTGAGCAATCCATTGACCGAGTTATTGAATACTACTTAGCGAAAGAGCTAGAGCAACTGCGCTGTACCTTGCATTCTATTAAAGGTATGTCACTCAACTTAGGGCTCAATACACTTTCAAAACAAGCATTAGAGTTAGAAGTACAGGCTAAAAACCAGCAGCTGCCTGATATAGAACTGCTCCAAAAACTACTTAACCGCCTGATGGTAAATATTCATCAAGCTCAGCGAATGAAAGCCGCTAATTCGATCGAGCGTTTGAAGAAAATAGATAAAGAAACGTAAGAGCAGATTACTTCAAGACAAAGGGCAAGGTGAAATACCTTGCCCTACACAGTTACACGTTACGATGTGGCAATCTTCTTCTAATGCCCTCACGTATCTAATCCATCAACTTAGGTTCTGGCAACACAGGCGGCGTGCTGTCCATGTAAGTTAAAAAGTTTTCCCACACTTCGTGCGTGCGTTGTTTGGTTAACTTAGTCTTACAAGAAAGCGCCATCAGCCCTCTAATCGAGCCATCGCGCCATTGGGTATACACAGAGTCACAATGCGCTGTCATATAGGCTTTCCAACTCTCCTGAGCGACCTTAATGGCATCCACCAACTCAGTATCCTCAGAATTGTGTTCAAAGCTGGCTGCTAAGTACGTATCAAGCTCTACCTGTGCTGATTCAAGCTCAAGTGCGGCACAGTGATTGATCTCCAATGTGTTCATCGCATTGTCGCAATCAACCGCGTCTTCGCCAGCATGTGCCAAACCAGAGAAGTAAGTCAGTAAGAGCAGTGCTATCGCTTTTTTCATACCAATCCCTAATCATTCGGTTAGTTTTCTTCAATATTGCAATCGTATATAACTCTAGCCTTTATAGGGTTATAAATATTTTTAATTCGTATTACTACTGCAAAAACACGTAAAATCCACACAGAAAACCGGATTAACATCAATATGTTACTGGTGAAACTAAAAAACATTATCTTTATCAATAATCCATGCGTGCATTCACAATATTTATTATTTTCCTTGCCACCTAATCGTTAAATTTATAAATTAAATCGAATGCTCATCCAATCGGTAACGCTTCTCCAATTATGGATATCAAGTACCAACATTTTGCCAAGACCACATTCTACTTTGCCATCTCTTTCGTTTTGTCGATGGCATTGCTCATTCCTTTTACACCGTCTCATTATCATGCGTTAACCGAAGAATCTTCACAATTAGTTGAAACCAGACTTCAAGAGATCCAAGCCAGGTTTGGCAGCTTTCTCGCAGGCATCACACCCGCTCTATCTTGTGATGCCATCGTGACCGAGCTTCGCCAGAATGTATTCAATGCCGATTGGGTGAAAGAAGCCGCTGTATTCAATAAACATAACCGCTTTTACTGCTCTACCACCGATGGCGAGGTGTCATTTCGCCTTTATAGCAGCATCCGAGAAAGGCTCAACGACGATCCAAACTTAACCACCTTATCGTACTCCAACGCTGCGATTACCAAGGTGCAGTCCATCATGCTGATTTTCTCGGACAAAGAGCAGGCGGGAGTAAGCCTGATGATACCGCCACACTTTATCTACGATCTTGTAGAGTCAAACCTGAGCAGCCATGGAATCAACTCAAAAGTAGAAGTGATAAAAAGAGATATTCACCCGACCGATCCCGGTGTGTACTTTTCGAAGGTTCGCATACAATCAGAGGCCTACCCTCTGGCTATAACCTCCTACATCGGGCACCAGTACTACATCAACTTCTTAATGAGCTTCTCTTGGTTTGGGTTTCTTATGGCGGGAATCACCACCATTGTCCTGTTGTCCGCTAAACATAAGAAACAGAGCCAACGCAGTTTAGAATATTCCCTCTCTAGCGCTCTGAAAAACAAACACCTGCAAGTTCACATGCAACCTATTGTTGACCAGAAAACTACCCAAATCGTGGGCTGTGAGTCACTGTTAAGGTGGAACCACCCGATTGAAGGCAACGTATCGCCCGCTATTTTCATACCGCTCGCAGAGAAACTAGGTTTGATAGAAGAGCTGACGTACTTTGTGCTACGCGAAGTATTGAAAACCATCAAACATAATCAAGACCTTTTCGAAGACAAATACATCAGCGTCAACATCAGCCGAAACGTCGTGTCTAACAGTAACTTCGCCCACAAAGTATCAGGGATTTTCAAAAGAAACCCTGAGATTTTAAAGCAGGTGGTGTTTGAAGTAACCGAAGATGGTGAGTGCTCAGACGCGGATATGGCAAAGATAAAAGAGAACCTAACCAAGCTAGCGAACATGGGCGTGAAAGTCGCAATTGATGACTTTGGTACGGGCTACTCAGGGTTAGATTTCGTAAGGCAATTTCCGTTCAGCATCCTCAAAATTGATCGCGTCTTCGTGCAGAACATTTCAGACGAATCCAGTTTTGGTGTTCCTTTGCTAGAGTCCATGCTGCAACTGTCCCGTACTTTAGGCATGCAGGTTATCGTGGAAGGCGTAGAGTATGAATCGCAAGTGAAAGTCTTGTCTAAGTTAGGTGTCGACTATATCCAAGGTTTCTATTTCTATAAGCCGATGCCAATCAACCTAACCATCAGCCAGCTCAGGCAGCAACAGCACATAGCCACCACTCATGAGTATGACATCTCGCCAACCTAACCGATGAATGTAAACCGATTAGAGGGCGCCGTTACTGGCGCCCTTTTAAAATGACTTTCATAAAACCAACACTTGGCACTGGCGTTAAGTGCCAAATGGTGGGGCGCCAAGCATTAAGCATCAGATCAACTGTCGTGTTTCGCCGATCGTTCAGCGAGCACTTCTTTGAATGCGAACATCCCATTCAGCGCAGCAGGGAAACCAGCGTACACAGACATCTGAATGATCACCTCTTTGATCTCTTCTTCACTGCAACCCACATTAAGCGCCGCATTCAAATGCACTTTAAGTTGCGGGGCGCAGTTGCCTAGTGCGGTTAACGCTGCCACCGTCGCAATCTCGCGAGATTTCAAATCCAAGCCTTTGCGAGCATAGATATCACCAAAAGGATACTCGATGGTGTATTTGGCTAAATCAGGGCAAATGTCTTGCAGGCTTTCGATAACATTTTGCCCAGCTTCACCATCAATCTGTTTGAGCAGTTCTAGCCCTTTTTCAAAACGTGACGTGTTCATTGTGTTGCTCCTATGTATTGAATAGGAGCGCAGCATACAAGTTAGAGTTCACTCTAAGTCAACGCACTTTTCCATCTTTATACAGGTCAATTTTGTCTTCCAGAGCGGAAAGATGAGATTGCTGCTGCGCAATATGCGCTTTTAAACTCTGTTGGTGCTGTTCTAGCAAAGCTTGACGTTCAAGTACCGTGCTGCTGCCCTGCTCCCTTAATCGAGCGTATTCCAATATCTCTTCGAGTGGCATCGCCGTTTCTTTTAGGCGAATGACAAACTCAAGCCACTTTACGTCTTTCGCGGTATACACTCGGTGCCCACTGCTATTACGCTGAACATTTTTAAGCAAACCGATTTTTTCATAGTACCTAAGCGTATGAGCCGACAAACCCACCAAGCTAGAAAACGCCTTCATGTTCATGGTTTTACTGCCTTAATAGCCGAATAAGCGAATAAGCGAATACGTTATTTTGGGTAAAGAATACTAACCTCCAAACCAGAAATCATCATCAAAGAAACCCCAGTCCTAGAAGCACAAACCCAACGATGGAATGAAAAATCCCACGCGTTGGATCCTAAATTACTTATTAAGCCTAGAGCTCTAGTGCATAGATACACATAGATTGCTCTTTTTCAGGCACATCCAGTGTGTGTTGCCCCTTAGACTTCAGCGTCGCACCTGCACGTTTCGCAATCTTAACACTGGCCAGGTTACTCTCTAAACAATGGAACTCAAAGGCTTTAACTCCTTGTTCGCTTGCTAAGGTTGGAACAAGAACCTCCAAAATTTGCCCTACCACTCGATTCCCCGTTGCACTGTCAGCAAGCCAGTAGCCTAATTCGCAGGCTCGAGTCTCGCGGTGAATTGACTTTACACCAAATACGCCTGAAAACTGTTTTTTGAAGTGTACTGCGAACCACTGTGAGCCTTCGATACCACTGTTCAGCCGACCTTCGATATAAGCTCGCGCACTTTCAAGATCGACCACACTCTTCTCCCAGGGCATATATTTTGATAGGTTCCCCCTGCTTGATTCAACGGCATTAAATAATGCAAAAGCATCTGAAACTTTCAGATTTTTTAGGACTATATCTTTAGATATGACTCTTTCCATAACACCTCATTTTTGAGTTTTTGTAAAACCACCTAATTAAAGCGCGCGCTTAATGGCTTCTGCTAGCCCGCTCGCGTTTTCCCACGCCATCGACAAGAATGCGCCGATGAGAAAGCAAACATTCACTGGCCGCAACGGCCGGATAATCAAACGAAGCAGCACAGCCAATGCCGTGTATAAAAATAATAGGCACTTCCGAACCGGGAAGAACATGATACCTAAGTATCGCGTTACAGCCCTCAACCTTAAACTCTTTCATTTCTTCCCCTGAAACCCACAGAACACGACACTTAACATATACTTCACACACCAAGCGTGTCGAATTGCTTGTTATTGACTAGCCACTCAAGCCACTGAAAACACAATGCGCTCTTTGCTCTCATCATCTTTCAACTCAAATAAAATGCCTTCCGCCTTTACGTCTTTTAATTCGTTGATTAATACTTCTAATTGCTCCCCGTTTTCGTCAAATTTAGACGATATATTTTGAGGTAAGAGTGTCACAAGCAGCTTTGCCAACCCTAAAGGAACCGACAAGCTGTCCTTTAGTTCGCCAGTTTCAAAGCAATAAGTGTCGATTTTTAGTTTACGCATACAAAAATACTCGCCAAACACATAGACTCACTAGACTAACTTTTCTTTGAAATTTGTCTGTGAGTTACATGCACAAATGCAACATTACACATATGAGAAAATGCATTAATTGGCCCGCTCTAAAGATGCGACAGCTCAGGGCGATCTTAAAGGCGACAATGACATGTATGAGAAAGGTGTTTGTTGGATTGGATGTTAAGGGAGATTTTGTTAGGAGAATTAGCGCGGCAGCCGTATGAGGCTTGAAAAGCGAGTTTTATTAAGTAAGCCAAGTTTAAATCACTGAAAAATGTGGCTTTAATATCAAACCACCAAATTATATTCGACTATGTTGAAAATGCTAATCGTATATTTCACTTTAAAGAATATTTCTTTTGAAATGGATTTTATTAACTTAATAATCAGT
>NZ_MCYD01000728.1:0-3266 GCF_002876325.1 Vibrio sp. 10N.261.52.A1 | reverse complement strand
TGTAAAGCAATGGTTTTCAACTATATTAATTTATTTTTAAATTTATCCACGTCTTTTACTTTTTCCGGCCATGAGTTCAAGTAATGAAAACCATGTATCCAAATCAACGAAGAAAATCGTGCTGACGCACTTTGGGGGCATGCGATGTGAAGTGTTATGAAGCACTATTCACCGCTTTTGGCTAAACCCCTTTATCACAAGGGGAATCTGGAGCTCTGAATGATTGGGGAGCAAATAACGGAAGGCATAAGCGCCTTCCGTCGTTCAAGTAGGCGATAAGGTAAGTACTACTTACTTACGCTAATCATCTCGTTAAAGTAATCCACTTGCTCTGCCATGTTCAAACCTTGTTTGTTTGAACCCAACGTCCACATAAAAAAGCCACCATAACCGTTATCTTTCTGCCATTTAGCACGGTCTAGGTTGTTCTGGCGTGTTTCAACAAAGTTACCACCGGGTGCCCACTGATTGTTGATCGTATTACCTAGAACAATCTTAGACTTGTCTCCAATGTACTCAGCGTAGTTCGCCATCGCGACTTCGTATAAGAAGTTTCGACCCGCGTCGTATGTCATCACGTTGAAGAAATCGAAGTCGTTCTTGGTCGCTTTCAACAGATCAATCACTTCACCGTGGTGAGAGGAACGGCCAGACTCTTCAATGTAAGAGCAGTTTTCAAACACGCTTGCATCCATACATTCAACTGGATCCGCACCTACGTGGTAAGTCGTCAGAGACAGAACCTTCGTATTACCCACTTTCTCACGGATAAGTTTGATCAACGCCGTTAAGTCTTGGTTCTCTTTGTCTGAGATTCGTGCCGCTTTCTCAAAGTCAAAGTCCAGGCCATCAATGTGCACGTAACCCGCTAATTGGTACTTGCTGTAATCACAGCTACCGTCTGAGTTTGTTGCAAGACACTCGCCTTCCATTTCTTCAGGTTTGAGGTTCTTTTTGTACACAGGGAATGGCGTATGCACCAAATCAACCAACCCATTAGCTACTGCTTCACGGCTTTCAGGCGTACCGATCGCCGTCCAAATGCTTTCGTAAGTTTGACCACCGAACGCGACCATCATGGTCACATTTTCATTATCATGCTTGAGTGTTGACCACGCTAGATACTGTGTTGCCATCCAGTCCGGGCTATAATTCGGTGGTGTTAGCATGCCATCAGAGATCGTGATGTTACCGCTTGCGTCCCACTTACCAAATGACAATAGATAGCCATCACCTTCTGAGTTGAACAGCTCTTGGTAGTCATTCAGCCCCCAAGACGTTAGGTAACTGATAGAGCGATCAGGGTTATCGACTAAGCCGCCACCGCCTGTGCTTTCTTTGACCATAATGTTAGACGTTGCAGAGGTTTGCTCTTGGTTGGACGTATTCACCGCTTTTGCGGTTACAGCATATGTACCCTGCTGAGCACCTAGCCATTCATATTCATAAGGTGCTTCCGTATCTTTAAACAGCTCGTTACCGTTCGCGATGAAGCTAACCGAGGAAATATCCCCTTCGTAACTCTTCGCGTCTGCTTTGATCGAAATCGCACGACCTTCGAAATAGCTTGAGCCGTCAACAGGAGATGCCAAAGAAACAACCAAGTCTTTATCGGTAATCGCTAAAGAAATTGGCGCCGCCTCCGCACTCGCACCTTGGTCATCGTAGGCAACAACCGTCAATGTGTATTGGCCTTCAACTTGGGCAGGCACCGTGATGGTGTAAGTATCTCCTTGTGAAGGCGTGTTTGATGTCGCAACCACTTGACCATTCAATTGAACATCAACGCGAGCAACTTCAGTATCATCCGATGCATCGACTACAACTTCAAATGCTTGGTTAGGTGCGATTTTCTGTCCATCTTGCGGTGATTGAACGTCCACCACTGGCACAGGGTTCGGATCACACTCACCCGCTTCATCCCATGCATCTTTCCACGCATCAGGATAACTTGGATGACCGGTTCCTGGTGTCCATACAGGGTTACCACACCAACCCGCTACCGTACATGAGTAGATATTGCCAATGTTAGTGACTTCATCACCGACTTTATAGGCCACACCATCTTGGTACTTAGGTATGTCACCACAGCTGGTGCTTGTATCTGTCACCGTGATGGTTAAATTCTTACTAGAGACATGTTGCTCGTCATCTTTGGCTTCCGCACGAAGCGTAGTAGAGCCTGCCGTTTGCGTTGTCCAGTCACAAGAAAAATCTTGGGTCGTTTTCGCATCAAGAGAACACACTTCTGAATCGTTAGCAAAGAACTTAACCGTCGCTAAGTCATCATCTGCATCTGTTACATGCGCTGAAATTGTGATGCTGTCACCTTTTTGGTGAGAAGAGCCTGCGTCTGGCGAGATAAACTCAATCACAGGTGGGTTTGGCGCCGTCGATTCTGACTCTACCGTCACTTGAACTGCTTTTTCTGTGAGTTTATCGCCACTGTCATTGAACGCCATCACAGTGATCGATGCAGCACCCACTTCGCTTGGAAGCCAAGCTTGTTGGTATTCTGTTGTACCTTCTACAACGTTTTGCTCACCCAATTTGGTACTGTTTGCCCAGAACTCGAGTTTGCTTGCACCCTCACCTTCAACACCCGTAATGATGTCAACATTCGTACCTGTGTAAACCACTGAGTTTTGAGCAGGCGCTAAAATATCCAGTGAAAATTCTGGTGGAGGAACCACTTCGCCATCCACTTTCACCACAACAGAATTCTCAAACGCATTCAGATCTGTCAGTTCACCACCGAAAGAGATAGTCAATGCCGCAGATTCACCAGAGGCCAGCTCACTATCAACCCAAGAGCCTTCTGGGAACGTCAATGTCACGGCGTTCAATACCCCATCCGCTTGCGTCGTATGAGAGATTTCCCATGATGGGTAAGAAAGATGGTTCGACGCCCAGTTGATCTCGTTAATCGCTACTGGCAATAAAAATTCGATCACAGCTTCACGCATGTCTGCGCTATCTGAGCCCGTGTTGGTGATATCTAGCTTATAGGTGCTCCAGTATTCACTTTCTGACTGAGCTACCGCATCAGTACTGAACTCACTAGCCATGGCTTGTGAAATTGGATTCAACAATAAGCCAGAGCAAAGCATTGTTAGCCCTAACGCGCGATATCCAAAAGAGTGAATCTGTTTAGCACTGCTCTTTCTTAGATACATACTTGATTCCTTAGCTTTATATTAATTATTTTATTTCTGCAATAAACCTGCAATGGGAAATTCATCCCCCCGTTGCAAGCACACTTAATT
>NZ_MCYD01000727.1:2897-4297 GCF_002876325.1 Vibrio sp. 10N.261.52.A1 | reverse complement strand
ACTTTAAGTATGATGATGAGTCTATTTTATTAATTTATAAGTAGTTATTTGACCGTTGCTTGTGCGGGTAATATCAATTTACATTATTTTACGTCGAGCGAAATGGTGATTAATGTCATAATATTAACGGGGTAAATGAAAATAGCTGAGCGCTAAGAGCACATTATATGAAAGTAAACAGGCATTTTAGCCTTACCTTTGTCTTCGGGTTTCCAGCCGTGATCGCGGCAATGTTGCTTGGCTTAATAGGAAAGAACCATTTTGACTCGGTTAAAAAAGACATCGACAGCGAGTTTCATCGCATTGAGGATGTTTTCAAACGAACCACCAAAGTGGTGACGGCGCTAGACTACAGTTTCTCTAACTACTACAAATCAGGAAACCCTCTATTTCTTGATCACAACAAGCAAGTGGTAAACGGGCTCTGCCAAATCTGGCCGATTGATGTGTTACTGCTCGCGGATGGCAAAACCTCTGATATTCCTTCTGTCGATATCGACTACATGCTAGTTGGTGAAGAATCCCTTTGCTCCGAAACCAGCAGTAGCTACAAAAGTGCATCAGAAAAGATCGCACTTGCCCCGATTCTTTCATTCTTATCTCAACTTGATGAATACCACGACGGTGTACACTTCATTGATACTCGTGGTTATGTGATCTCTTCGCCAGAGGATTTTGCCAAAGGGTTGAGTAAAGAGTTGTTATCGACCATTAAGAGTCGCCCATACTGGCAGAAAACTGCGAATAACCCCGATCAACTGACGCTCTCTGGCCCTGGTTATCGTTTTGATTCTCTTGATCGCATGATTAGTATGACTATTCCTGTGTTCCATAAAGGCGTGCACCAAGGAATGTTGTCGGTTGATATAAACGCGGGTCGGCTGTTGGCAAACTCTAACGAACACCTGGCTGGTCGTATCGATATCATAGACACAACTCTAACGATGCCGAACGCTACCGCAGCTTTCTATCATGGGATTAACCTCGAAGGTGTCGCCTCGCATCACGCGATGTACTATGAATTAGATTTAGTGAAAGAGATTGAGCACTTTTTTGTTTATGAGAAAGACAGCCTTATTGTCGCGATTATTGTGTATCTGTTCTCTGTGACTATTTTCTTCTACGTTAACTCTAATATTGAAAGGGGTTATTTCAAAGAGCTTGCGGCTAAAGATCCAATGACGGGGTTGCTGAATCGACGCGGGTTGGAAGCATTTTGGCGTAGAGTAGAGCATGACCAGCTGTTTGCTTTGACCGTTTTTGATATTGACGACTTTAAGTCGATCAATGACACCTACGGTCATGATAAAGGCGATGATGTCATTCGTTACATGTCACGCCAAATCACGAGTAGCATACGCAGTAGTGATGTTGCAGCCCGGTTTGGTGGCGAAGAGTTT
>NZ_MCYD01000727.1:0-2171 GCF_002876325.1 Vibrio sp. 10N.261.52.A1 | reverse complement strand
TGGTGGCGAAGAGTTTGTAGTCTACCTGAAAGGGGATGATCGCGAGATTTTGATGCGAACACTCGATCGTGTAAAAACAGCGATTTGCGCCAATTCAACAGATATTATTCCGAATGGATTCACAGTATCTGGCGGTGTGTGCATTGTAGAGACAGAACAGAGCAAGCTTAACTTTGAAGAGATATTTAAGTTTGCTGATGAGAAGCTTTACGTGGCTAAAACGACCGGTAAAGATCGTATCGAATTCTAGCCACGTTGTTCAGTCTACATGCTTTAATAGACAGTTCGAGAGCGGAGATCTATGCAGGCTGATTGTACAGCTCTTGGTAGCGTTTGATCTGCTCGACGATAGGCGCAGCTTTTTTGTAGGTTCTGATTTCTCGGAACAGCTCTTCCGCTTCTGGGTACTCTTTGCGCAGATACACAAACCACTGTTTTACACGGTTTGGATAGTAAAGACCTTTATCGCCCTCAATTTCGAACTCTGAATAGCGTAACAGCAGAGCAATTACCTCTATCCATGGCATTGGCTGGTGGTTGTGCTTAACCACGTTACCAAGATTTGGAACGTTGAATGCGCCACGGCATACCATGAGTGAATCGACACCTGTTGTTTTAATGCAATCTTGACCGTCTTGATAATTCCAAATCTCACCATTCGCGATCAAAGGCAACGATGTCTTCTGGCGGATCTGATTAATGTAATCCCACTTTATTTCACTTGCCTTATAGCCACCGGTTTTGGTTCTTGCATGAACCGTCAGTTCGTCCGCTTTGGCTTGTTCAATCGCATCGACAATCTCAAAGCACTCATCTGGGTGTTCCCAACCTAAACGAATTTTAGCCGAAACAGGGATGTGCTCAGGAACGGCTTCTCGGGTCGCTTTAACAACTTGATAGATAAGCTCGGGTTCTTTCAGTAATGATGCGCCACCGTTACTCTTGTTTACCGCTTTTGCTGGGCAACCAAAGTTTAGGTCGATTCCTTTGGCACCAAGGTTCGCAGCTTGAATCGCATTCTCTGCCATCCATTTTGGGTGTTGGCCAAGCAGTTGAACGTGGACAGGGACGCCCGCCATCGTCTGAGAGCCTTGGTGAAGCTCAGGGCACAAGCGATGGAACACATGCGGTGGTAATAGTTGATCAGTAACACGGACGAATTCTGTTACACAGAGGTCGTAATCATTGAGCTCTGTGAGAATTTCACGCATTAGATGGTCTAGAACGCCCTCCATAGGGCCAAGTATTACTCGCATGCTGATTTACCGAAACATCTCTGTCCTGAAAATAAAGAGGCGTGATTGTACGGCTTGACCACAGGATTGTCACTATGAGTGTGGCTTTGCTTACGATGATGCTCATTCAATCGGTTAATGGCGACATGATGTATGGGATAGCGTTATAATATGGAAAATGCCCAATATCCAGAGCTTTCATGACATATCAATTATTAAGCCTACCAGAATCAATTACCGACATTACTCCGCAGTTTCTTGAAGGGGCAATTCTTGCTTCTAACCTAGCCACTAAGCCGCTAGAGCCAGAAGCGTGGCTTGCGATTATTGCTCCAGAAGCGGGTGAAGCGCTTGTGGCAATCGTGACAGAACAGATTAACCGCCAGCACAACCTCATTCAGCGTAGTGAATACTTACTGACAGATGTGTTTTCTGAAGGTGACTTTACTGAACAATTCGCTGATTTCGCGGAAGGTTTCATGATGGTCTGGCCAACCGTAGAAGAGCAATGGAAAACCGTAAGTGTTGCTGACGGCACGTTACGTATGCTTCAAGCTCTGCTGACGACATTGATGCTCGCGATTGATGAAGAGCAAACTCAACAGCAAATGGTGGCGGCTGGACTAGAGAACCCGCCTGCGCTTGCAGATCTTGTCGGTCAAGTCGATTTGATGATTTCAGAAGTTGCACTAGCCGCTGATGAAGCAATGCTGGGCAATAAATCTCAGAGCGTGAATCCGTTTAAAGATATCGGTCGTAACGATGCTTGTCCGTGTGAAAGCGGTAAAAAATTCAAGCAATGCTGTGGTAAGAACAGTTAATCGTTTCAAGCGCGCTGTTCTTTAGAAAACGACAAAGATTGGATAACAAAAAGTCGACCCTAAGGTCGACTTTTTAGTTTTTGTAAAGCGTGAGTGACTAGGGCGTGTTGATCTT
>NZ_MCYD01000726.1:0-7305 GCF_002876325.1 Vibrio sp. 10N.261.52.A1 | reverse complement strand
ACTCGAATCCCGCATCTGCTCTTAAATCCCGTCACCATGGATAAAGCTTTGTGAGCGACCATTGAACCCTTGGTCCATATCAAGAGAAGGCTTATCTGTCTTGGGCTTACCAACAATCTTAGCGGGAACACCAGCAACCGTAGTATGTGGGGGTACAGCTTGTAGCACCACAGAACAAGAACCAATCTTAGCGCCTTCACCTACTTCAATGTTGCCGAGTATTTTCGCACCAGCACCAATCATCACGCCTTCACGGATTTTAGGGTGACGGTCACCGCCTTCTTTACCGGTACCGCCGAGAGTAACATCTTGAAGGATGGATACGTCGTTCTCGACCACCGCCGTTTCACCGATAACAATACCAGTCGCGTGGTCGAGCATAATAGCTTTGCCGATACGCGCTGCAGGGTGGATATCTACTTGGCATGCGACCGAAATTTGGTTTTGTAGGTAAGTGGCAAGTGCAATACGCCCTTGCTTCCATAACCAGTTAGCTACGCGATAACCTTGCAGTGCGTGATAGCCTTTAAGGTAGAGCAATGGCATAGAGTACATTTCTACAGCCGGGTCTCGAGTAACTGTCGCGCAGATATCACAAGCGGCCGCATCAATGATTGAGTCATCTTCTTCAAACGCTTGCTCAACCACTTCACGTACAGCCATTGCAGGCATCGAAGCCGTCTTTAACTTGTTAGCAAGAATGTAGCTGAGTGCAGCCCCTAGGCTTTCATGGTTGATAATTGTGGCATGGTAAAAACTCGCAAGCATAGGTTCTTGCTCAGACTGCTGTCGAGCTTCTTTTACAATGCATTGCCAAACTTTTTGTTGTTCACAGTGTTTCATTTTTCCATCCATTTTCTAGGGGCAGATGCGAGTGACGAGATGAGAGTTTCGAAGAACTATAAGAGCAGAATCTCGTATCTGCTTTTACTCTGTTCTCATCTCGTTGACTCGAATTTCTTATCCGCTTCTTTATCTTTCTGACTTCTTATCTCGAGCAAGTAGATCTTGCGCAGCTAAGTGTGCGTCTTTTCCTTGATACAACACTTGATAAATTTGTTCAACAATTGGCATCTCAACGCCCATACGTTCTGATAGTAACCAAACTTCTTTAGTGTTGCGATAACCTTCTACCACTTGGCCAATTTCTTCTTGTGCGGTGTCAACGTCTTTACCGGAACCTAATGCTAAACCAAAGCGACGGTTACGTGATTGGTTGTCGGTACATGTCAGTACTAGGTCGCCAAGTCCCGCCATACCCATAAAGGTCTCTGGTTGTGCACCAAGAGCAGCACCCAGTCGGCTCATTTCTGCTAAACCACGGGTAATTAACGCTGTGCGCGCGTTTGCGCCGAAGCCAATGCCATCCGACATACCAGCACCAATCGCGATAACGTTTTTAACGGCACCACCTAGCTGCATACCAATGAAATCTGAGTTTGCGTATACACGGAATGTCTTGCCACAGTGAATCTTTTCTTGAAGCTCTTCTAAGAAGGTCTCATCTGGTGACGCGACTGAAATTGCGGTCGGCATACCCATCGCTAGTTCTTTGGCGAAAGTAGGGCCAGATAGAACCGCTAGAGAGTAATTGTCGCCAAGCACATCGTGTGCGACATCTTTAAGTAGTCGGCCAGTTTCTGGTTCCAATCCTTTCGTAGCCCAGCAAATACGAGAATTCGCTGACAAATGAGGCTTTAAACTATTTAAAACGATACCAAACACGTGACTAGGAACGACGACTAGGAGGTCACGACTGGCTGTTACTGCTTTTTCAAGGTCTGATTCGATGATCAGGCTTTCTGGAAAGTCAATATTAGGAAGAAACTCATGATTTGCTCGCTCAGATTCAAGGCGCGTCATGTGGATAGGGTCATGTCCCCAAAGAACAACGTTTGCACCGTTACGCGCTAGAGAAATAGCTAAAGAGGTCCCGTAAGAACCTGCGCCAATGACTGTCATAGCGATCTCTTTGCCGTAAGCGTCTGCCGTGTTAGTCGGGCGAGTTGTGTCTGTCATGCTTCCACCTAAAAAATAATGAGGGAAATCGAAGAATTCTGGAAAAGCTTCCTAATAATCAGAAGGCTTTCTATCTTAGTACAGTGTAAAGAAAAAATGCACATCGCAGAAGTTACGATGTGCATTTAAGAGTTAACTAGCGTTTGAAACGTTGGGATTAAGTTCTACTTTGAGACTTAAGCCTGCTCGCCTTCAGCTTGTTGAGCTTGGTTTTGTAGGTAGTTCATGAACAAAGCATCGAAGTTAACAGGTGCTAGGTTCAGTTGTGGGAACGTACCTTTAACCACTAGGCTAGAGATTGTTTCACGAGCGTATGGGAATAGGATGTTCGGGCAGAATGCGCCTAGGCAATGTGCTAGTTGGCCCGCTTCCATTTCGCTTGCAGAGAAGATACCACCTTGCTGAACTTCACAAAGGAATGCAGTGTCGTCTGCGTTCTTCACAGTAACCGTTAGGCGTAGGATTACTTCGTAAACACCTTGACCAAGTTCGCGGCTTTGAGTGTCTAGGTCCAGTTTTACATCTGGATTCCACTCTTTTTGAAACATGTCTGGAGAGTTTGGCGCTTCGAAAGATACGTCTTTTAGAAAGATACGTTGGATTGCGAAGTTCTGTTGTGCTTCTTGTTGTGCTGCTTCAGCCATTTTCTTGTCCTTAAAAATTTAAATTAGGTTTGGTTCGTCATATTTGTCGAACAAAACCCGAAAGTTAGTTGATTAGGTCAGCTTACTTTTTGCCTTTACTATTTCTTACCTTTAACCAAAGGTAGGTTAGCTTCGCTCCAAGCCACTAGACCGCTTTTCAGCACGCTTACGCTTTCGAAGCCTGCTTTAACTAACAAGTTAGCGCTTTCTTGAGCGGTTTGACCTGTTTTGCATACTACGATGATTGGGTCTGCTTTATGGCTTTCAAGGCTACCTAGGTTATTTGATTTGATGTCTGACGGTAAAATGTGAAGTGCGTCAGTAATATGGCCCTTTTTGAACTCATCTTTAGTACGAATATCAACCACAACACCGTTTTCACGGTTAATCAGTTGTGTAGTTTGAGCTGCCGTGATCTCTTTATAGGCTGCATTTGATGTTTTGATTACGTTCGCAATGATGGCAACAACCAAGCCGATCCATACGATGGCTAAAATCATATTCTCTTGAACAAATGGAACTAACTCTTGCATGTCTTGAACTCTTATTCGTTATTGGGCGAAAAATTATAGGGTAGGAGTATAGCGAGGTTTGGAGTTTAGTGTACATAGAGATCTGAATCTTTGAACAGAATCAGAAGCAAAGTTTAACGATTTTTTTGATTATATTTTCCGTTAGATAGATAATAGACTAATTTACATTTCTAAATTTTAATGCGCAGTGTGGTTTTCGCTTTGTTACCAACGGGCGGTAGCGTGCTTGGTAAAGATGTTTACACTGTGCACAGTTCGTGAATCAAAAAAGTTAGGTTAGGGGGTTTTTGTGAAGATATTAGTCACTGGCGGTGCTGGTTTTATCGGCTCTGCAGTCGTTCGCCATATTATAAACAATACATCGAACAGCGTTATAAACGTTGATAAACTCACTTATGCGGGGAACTTGGAGTCACTTGTTGATGTTGATTCAAATGAACGTTATGCATTCGAACAAGTAGATATTTGTAATCGTTCAGAGCTTGACCGTGTTTTTGCAGAGCATAAACCAGATGCGGTAATGCACTTAGCCGCTGAATCGCATGTTGACCGCTCTATCACTGGCCCAGCTGCTTTCATTGAAACGAACGTAGTTGGAACATATACGCTATTAGAAGCGACACGCGAGTACTGGAATAAACTTGAAGATCAAGCCAAAGCAGAGTTTCGCTTCCATCACATCTCTACCGATGAAGTGTATGGTGACCTTCCTCACCCAGATGAGGTTCCTGAAGGTGCTGAACTACCAATGTTCTTGGAAACGACATCTTATGAGCCATCTAGCCCTTACTCTGCTTCAAAAGCATCAAGTGACCATTTAGTGCGTGCTTGGCTTCGTACTTATGGCCTGCCAACTATCGTCACTAATTGCTCAAACAACTACGGCCCATATCACTTCCCTGAAAAATTGATCCCACTTGTTATCTTGAATGCTTTGGAAGGAAAAGACCTTCCTATCTACGGCAAGGGGGACCAAATTCGTGACTGGTTGTTCGTTGAAGACCATGCTCGAGCACTCTATAAAGTGGTAACCGAAGGTAAAGTTGGTGAAACCTACAACATCGGTGGCCATAACGAGAAGAAAAACATTGAAGTCGTGAATACGATTTGTGACATCCTTGATACGCTAGTACCGAAAGAGACTAAATACGAAGAGCAAATTACTTACGTTCAAGACCGCCCGGGTCATGACCGTCGCTATGCTATTGACTCCTCTAAAATGCAACGTGAATTAGGTTGGACACCGGAGGAGACGTTCGAAACGGGACTTCGTAAGACAGTACAGTGGTACCTAGACAATTCTAAGTGGTGTCAAAATGTGCAAGATGGCAGCTACCAACGCGAGCGCTTAGGCGTCGTAACAGGAGATGTAAAGTAATGAAAGGTATTGTATTAGCTGGTGGCTCTGGTACTCGTCTGTACCCACTTACACGTGGCGTGTCGAAACAACTCTTGCCGATTTATGACAAGCCAATGGTGTTCTACCCAATTTCTACTTTGATGTTGGCAGGAATCAAAGACATTCTAATTATCACCACACCGGAAGATAATGCGGGCTTTCAACGCTTGCTCGGTGATGGCTCTGATTTTGGTATCAACCTTGAATACGCGATTCAACCAAGCCCTGATGGCCTAGCACAAGCGTTTATTATTGGTGAAGACTTCATTGGCGATGACAGCGTGTGTTTAGTACTGGGTGATAACATCTTCTATGGTCAGTCATTTTCACAAACACTACAAAGTGCAGCTTCAAGAGAATCAGGCGCGACTGTGTTTGGTTATCAAGTGAAAGACCCAGAGCGCTTTGGTGTCGTCGAATTTGATGAAAACATGAAAGCCGTTTCAATTGAAGAAAAGCCAACACAGCCTAAGTCAAACTATGCAGTAACCGGTCTTTACTTCTACGATAATCGCGTGGTTGAAATGGCTAAGCAAGTGAAGCCATCTGAACGCGGAGAGCTAGAAATCACGACCCTAAACGAAATGTACCTCAATGATGGCTCACTGAATGTAGAATTATTAGGTCGTGGTTTTGCGTGGCTAGACACCGGTACACATGAGAGCCTACACGAGGCATCTTCTTTCGTGCAAACTATTGAGCACGTACAAGGGCTAAAAGTCGCGTGTCTAGAAGAAATCGCATGGCGCAACGGTTGGTTAAGTGATGAGCAAGTTCTGACTTTAGCTAAACCAATGATGAAAAATGAGTACGGCCAGTATTTAACGCGTTTGGTTAATGAAGCAAAGAAAAAGGCTGAGGCTTAATGCGAGTATTAATCACCGGTTGTAACGGTCAAGTTGGCTCTTGCCTCACTGAACAGTTGGCCAACAATGAAAAGATAACAGTGTTAGCTCTTGATAGACAGCACCTTGACATTACAAATCAAGATGCTGTAGGCGCAGTCGTTACTGAATTTCAACCTAACGTTATTATTAACGCAGCTGCACACACTGCGGTTGATAAGGCTGAGGAGGAAGTTGCTCTCTCTTATGCGATAAATCGTGATGGTCCCAAGTATCTAGCACAAGCCGCGCAAACCATTGGTGCGGCAATTTTGCATATCTCGACAGATTATGTATTTGAAGGTAATAAAGTCGGGGACTATATCGAGACAGATCCGACGAACCCTCAGGGTGTTTACGGTGAAAGTAAACTAGCAGGGGAAATTGCAGTTGCAGAGTCATGTGATAAGCACATTATTTTTCGCACCGCGTGGGTTTTCGGAGAGCACGGCAATAACTTTGTTAAGACGATGCTTCGCCTAGGTGCAACGCGTGATGCATTAAGTATTGTCGGTGATCAGTCTGGTGGGCCAACTTATGCCGGTGATATTGCTAAGGCACTGATTCAAATTGCGAAGTGTATTACTCAAGGTGATACGGTGGAGTACGGCGTTTACCACTTCTCGGGTTTGCCTCATGTAAGCTGGTATGAATTCGCCGACGCTATTTTTGATGTGGCTGTTCAACAAAAGCTTTTTGAGAACAAGCCTGCTTTAACAAGTATTACCACTGACCAATATCCAACACCAGCAAAGCGTCCAAGTAACTCCCGTCTAAGCAATAAGAAAATTATGACGAACTTCTTCATTGAAGCGAGTGATTGGAAAGTAGCATTAAATAATATTCAAGCGTATACGGATTAAAAATATGAAAGTAATCGATACACGTATTTCAGATGTGAAAATTATAGAGCCAAGTGTGTTTGGTGATGAACGTGGTTTCTTTATGGAAACCTGGAATCAAAAGCAATTTGAAGAGCTCGTAACAGGTAAACCAACGCAGTTTGTTCAAGATAACCATTCCAAATCAAAAAAAGGTATCTTACGTGGCCTGCATTACCAAACCGAAAACACTCAAGGCAAATTAGTTCGCGTGGTTTCTGGGGAAGTGTTTGATGTTGCCGTCGATATTCGACAAGGTTCGCCAACCTTTGGTCAATGGGTTGGAGAGTATTTATCTGCAGAAAATAAGCGTCAACTTTGGATCCCTGAGGGGTTTGCACATGGGTTCTATGTGACTAGCGATGAAGCTGAGTTTGTTTATAAATGCACAGATTACTATAACCCGAACGCTGAGCATTGTTTGATCTGGAACGAACAAACTGTAAATATTGATTGGCCGATTACTGATTGCGTTACTCTATCTGAAAAGGATAGGCAGGGCCAAACACTCCATGAGCTATTATCTATAGTTGATTTTTCGAAGTAAACTGGATTTATGGACTCAACACACCGTTAGATGCAATTGCAAGGTAGTAGAATGTACAAATTACCCTTTAAATTTATTCAGGACATTTATGGTAGCCGCGAATTACTTATTTCGATGGCAAAACGTGATATCCAGAATCGATATCTTGGCTCTTTGTTTGGTGGTATTTGGGCTTTCGTTCAGCCACTCGTAACGATTACGATAATATGGTTTGTTTTTCAAGTTGGTTTTAAAGCGCAGCCGACATCTAATGGGGTTCCATTCACCCTTTGGTTAGTATCTGCAATGATCCCATGGTTTTTTATTGCGGAGATGTTATCGAATGCAACTAACTCAATTATCGAACAAGCTAGTATTGTAAAGAAGATCGTATTTAAAGTTAGCTTGCTTCCAATAGT
>NZ_MCYD01000725.1:1888-2144 GCF_002876325.1 Vibrio sp. 10N.261.52.A1 | reverse complement strand
CCTTACCAACAGTCAGAAGTATTCCGCTTCGGCAACGTGGTTGTTGATGATTGGGAAGGTCAACTGAATGCATGGCCACTAGATGAAGGTCTGATTGATTACGTTTCTTCTGATTACCAATACGAACTAGGTAACGAGGGCGCAAGCGCTAACATCGTTGCAAACAAAACGTTCCAAATCGGTCAAACGACAGTAGACGCGACGAACATTACACCAGAATTAATTGCCGAGCTTAACGAGATCGGTGGTTCTGAAG
>NZ_MCYD01000725.1:0-1205 GCF_002876325.1 Vibrio sp. 10N.261.52.A1 | reverse complement strand
TTCTGAAGCGAACGTTGCATCTGGTTACCACGCGATTGAATTCCTACTTTGGGGTCAAGACCTAAACGGCACAAACGCAGGTGCTGGTCAGCGTGCTTACACTGACTTCGTTGTTGGTGCTGAGTGTACAAACGGTAACTGTGACCGTCGTGGCGCATACCTAAAAGCATCTGCTGAGCTACTAGTTCAAGATCTAGAGTGGATGGAAAAGCAGTGGGCTAAAGGCGAGAAAGGTAACTACCGTCAGGAGCTTCTTTCTGAATCAAGCGAAAACGGCCTACGTAAAATGCTATTCGGCATGGGTTCACTTTCTCTAGGTGAACTTGCTGGTGAGCGTATGAAGGTAGCTCTAGAAGCGAACTCTACTGAAGATGAGCACGATTGCTTCTCTGATAACACGCACAACTCTCACTACTACAACGAGCAAGGCATCTACAACGTTTACACGGGTCTATACAAGCGTGAAGACGGTACTCTACTTTCAGGTCCAAGCCTATTTGACCTAGTTGAGCAAAAAGATGAGCAAGCTGCGAAAGAGATTCAAAAGCAGTTTGACCTAGCACGTGCACAAGTAGGCCAGCTAGTAACATCGGCTGAGAAAAACAACCAGCACTTTGACCAGCTAATCGCTGCTGACAACGCTGCAGGTAATGCATTAGTAAACAAAACAATTGTTGCGCTAGTATCTCAAACAGCTGCAATTGAGCGTGCTGCTGGTGTGATTGGCATTGATAGCCTAAACCCAGACACGGCTGACCACGAGTTCTAAGAACCCGAGCCAGGAACAAATGTAAGGGCTCTGATTGAGCCCTTAATTGTTTGCTAAGAAAAAAGCCACTTCCTTATAAAAACTAAAATCAAAAATTCAGCAAGGCACTGTATGAAGTCGTATCTATCAGCCTCACTCTTAACTGCACTGTTTTTCTTATCTCCATTACACGCCCATGAAACCTACTCCGGTGGTAAAACGACCGTAAAGAAAGAGGGAGCAAATGCTTTTTCTCTTCCTGCTGCTAACTTGCCAATGAGCAAGCGCTTAGATTTCAGCGTTGGCAATAGCTTCTTTAGAAACCCGTGGGTACCCGCGCCATCATCAACTGACGCTCGTGATGGTTTAGGTCCGTTGTTTAACACGAACGGTTGTCAAAACTGTCACATCAAAGATGGGCGAGGTCACGCGCCAGAAAAAGGCGATGAGAACGCAG
>NZ_MCYD01000724.1:0-3497 GCF_002876325.1 Vibrio sp. 10N.261.52.A1 | reverse complement strand
GATTATAAGTAACCATGCATATTGAAATTAGAGGAAGGCTCGATTCATTCATAATTAATTAGACCAGCTATTGATCAAGTTCACTATATGTTTTTGTTCTGATTCAGTCAAAATAGGGCTTATCGGTAGGCTTAAAATATCATCACAAATAGCTCTGACTTCATTTTTGTGTTCTATTTCAGCGTACGCAACCTGTTCGTTGACAAATTTAGGGTAGTGTTTTTGAGTTTGAACACCATTTTCTAACAAGTATTCACTCAATTTTTCTCGTTCAGATGTCTTGATAACAAACAAATGAAAAACATGGCTTGCTTCATATTTCCATTCAGGGAGTGTTACTAAATCATTGTTAATATTATCAATGTAATAACGTGCAACCCTTTGACGATTTTCAATATCTTCATCAATGTACTTAAGCTTAACTCTTAAAATAGCTGCTTGTATTTCATCTAACCTGCTGTTCACACCTTTGTAAATATGCTCATACTTTATGTGGGAGCCATAGCTTCTTAATGCAGAAACTATTTCCTTTAGCTTCTCGTCACTTGTTGTAATTGCACCAGCATCACCTAGAGCACCTAAGTTTTTCCCTGGATAGAAACTGAAGGCACCAGCATGGCCCCAAGATCCCGCTTTTTTCCCATCAATCATAGCTCCATGTGCTTGTGCACAATCCTCTAGTACTAACAGGTCATAGTCTTCAGCTAGCTTACAAATTTCTTTCATTGGAGCTAATTGACCGTACAGATGTACCGGTAGTATAACTTTGGTCTTTGATGTGATTTTTTGAGCGATTTTGGAAACATCGATGTTAAAGTTATTTGGATCTGCATCAACTAATACAGGAGTCAAGTTACACTCGGAAATAGCAAGCACCGATGCTATAAAAGTGTTAGAAGGGACAATAACTTCATCACCTTCGTTAATCAACCCCATAATTTTCCAAGATTTTAAAGTAAGCGTTAAAGCATCTAAGCCATTGCCAACACCGATACAATATTTGGTTTGACAGTACGTTGAGAACTCTTTTTCAAACTGTTCTAACTCATTCCCCATAATATACCAACCAGAATCAACAACCCTGTCAAAGGCAGCCTTAATCTCGTCTTTATATCTTTCGTTAAGTGTCTTTAAGTCTAAAAATGGAATCATCATAATTACTCTGGAATATATATTTCGGCTTGGCCGGTTATTACTTTTTGCTTACCCACTTTACAATATGTATCGAAGTAAACTCGACGCCTCTTTATATCAACTTCGTTGACAACTACAGTAGCTACAACCGTATCGTCGATATATACCGGCTTTCTAAACTTCAAAGCTTGAGATACATAAACGCAGCCTTCACCTGGTAGCTTAGTTCCAAACAATGCGGAAAAGAAGCTAGAGCTAATCATGCCATGAGCTATCCTTTTTTTAAAACGAGAACTTTCAGCATAAACTTCATCAAGATGAACTGGGTTTCTATCTCCTGAGAAGCCAGCGAATTGTTTTACATCCGCTTCAGAAATAGTTTGAGAGTACGAAGCGGACATCCCAACTTCAATATCATGAATATCATACATTTAGTTACTCCCCTTTAACCCATTGCTGTACGACATCATCTGGATAGCCTCTATGGAAGTGATTAACCCAAGGGTAAGCTGGCTTGCGGCTACCATCTTTCAAGCGTATTCTTGCGGCAGGGCCGATTAATTTCGCTGGATTACCAGAATAAAGCATATCTTCTTGAGTGCTTTTAGCTACTGTTGAACTTGCCCCGATTAAACAACCTTTGGCGATCGTAACGCCCGGTAATATTACGGACATTGTAGCTATCACAGCGTAGTCTTCAATCACAACACCTTGCATTACGTTACTTGGCGGATGCGGGTCATTCGTAAGAACAACATAAGGAAATAGCCAGACATAATCTCCGACTTTTGAAAGTTTTCCTACATGAACATTACTGTGAAGTCTCACATAATCGCCAAACTCACAATCCCCTTGTATATCTGATAGAGTCCCAATTTGAAAATTTTTACCAGCGACGGTTTTCTCGCGAACAGAAACTCGATGACCCGTAACTAAACCCTCATCAAAAGTCGACCCCTCATAAAACATACTGTATGAGCGAATATGTGAATTTTTACCAACAACTAATTTTCTATTGCCTGATAAAGAAGTTGCTACACCTAGTTCACAGTTACTTTCGACAACCGTATTGTCTCCAATATCTACATTGTCATGAATTATAGTAAAGGCTCCGATAGTAACATTTTTACCAATCGTTGCTTTTTCCGACACGATCGCACTTTTATGTATAGTCATTAATTTACCAACCTTAAAAATTCTTCATAATCACGAATATAATCTGACTCATCGTAAATATTACTCGCAAGTACTAGCAAAACACAATCCTTTGAAAAATCGTGCATTTCTCGCCATTTGTTATTGTCAATATACAACCCTTGATCTGGGCTATCGAGTACAACGCTCTCTCTCGACTGACCATCATCTAGGACAATTCTACAGCTACCCTTCACACAAATCGCTACCTGCTCTAAGTTTTTGTGAGCATGAAAACCTCTAGAAATTTCATTCTTTGTATTATAGATATAATAAACACGTTTTATATCGAAGGGAATATTACGTTGCTCTTCTAGGGATATCAGTGAGCCTCGTTGATCACCAAGGACGCTGAACTCTAACATTTTAATCATCTAGTTTTTCCAGTAGTTTTTCTAATTCTATGACATTAACTTTCGCATCACCGTGAACAGAGTTGGAGTTATCATCAGGAGTAGTAAGGAAGTGAATCAAATTAACATTTGAAACATCCGCTAAGGGCTGAAATACATAATAGTTCGTGCTTTGTGCCGAAGGGTATAGCGATATAGCAGTACTATCTGATTTCATAAACAATAAATTGGTAAATGCAGCACCGGAAGCACCAACTATAATTTCGGCTTGCGAAAATAAATTATACTGCTCAAAAAAATCAAGAGAACCCGGATCAACAAAGTCAAACCCTTTTTTATACAGTAATCTCTCTAAATCTAGAACATTACTGAGCTTCCTTAGTTTGGTATTTTCTCTTTGTAAGTATATTTTCTTGTTTTCCAAAATATAATTTTTTGATTGCGTGTATTTTGAAAGCATACTTTTAACTTTACTTAAACAATCGGGAGAAACAAAAAATTCCTTTTGAGGATTAGGTAAAGATCGAGTATTGTCAAGAGAAGTCCATAGAGGAGTACAGTAAATTAAACTTTCGCAATAAACTAACTGACCCTTTTTTACGTGACAGATGTGATACTCAGTATTTTTTAGTTCAGACAAGAGAAGTTCAACAAGAGAAAGACTTTGTGGAGGAGTTCCCTCTTCAACTAGAATAGTTACTTTTTCATCATTAGATTCAATATACTCCATCATATTGACTAGCTTGGGGATGACTTCGGTAACCCAATGATAATAATTAGTCGAATGTTCTTTTAATAAACTTAATACTAATCCAT
>NZ_MCYD01000723.1:0-2091 GCF_002876325.1 Vibrio sp. 10N.261.52.A1 | reverse complement strand
GGGGGAGTCCATATAAGAGACTATGGCGTCAATAGTTAATTTTTGACGCTATCTTTATCCCACATTGCGCCGTCTCTTAGCATTGAATTGAGTGTCACAACCATCTTTCTCATGCAGGCAACTATCGCTACTTTTTTAGGTTTTCCTGCCGCAAGTAATCGTTCATAAGTAGCCTTAAATACAGGGTTGCATTGGATAGCTGACATCATTGCCATGTACATGACTGTTCTAACTTGAGGTCGACTTCCTTTTATCATCCGTTTGCCTTTGAAGCGTCCGCTCTCTCTTGTTATAGGTGCGACGCCAATGAGAGAAGAGGCTTGCTTGTTAGTTATAAAACCGAGTTCGGGTACATTGCTAATTAGGGAGGCGGCTAGGATCTTTCCTACGCCAGGCATGCTTTGAAGGATGGTGTTCTTAGCTTGATATTCAGGGCAGCTCTCAATCAGCTGTTCTATCTTTGCCTCTACTTTTTTAAGCTGATTTTTTAGAGCGGTTAGAATCGGAGTAATAGTCGATGAGATGTTTTTGGGTAATATTTGTTACCGGTCTCTCAATCGAGGAGCCATCGTTTAATCGAACTACCAGATAGAAGAACTTTAGTTGCAGCTAAAGTCTGGGTCTCACCTTACCCGATTGGAGTGCTTATTATCCATACAAAGCGTTTAAGAGGGATTCATGCCGCGTGGCATTTTTGGTTTATTTCAGTCTAAGTGTTTATGTCACAATGATTTAGGTAGGGTAGCAGGCGTTGCTCACCACTTAACGCGGCGTTATGCGCACCGAATAATGAAGCTTCATAGGAGGAATTATAAATGGACGATTTTTACATAGATCCAAAAGGATTGGCGGCATACTATGAAGTTCAATGGCTTGATAAACTTCGCTTAAGTGGAGTGTCTGAACAATTCGAGAGTAAATCTAAGTACGTACCTGAGTCGTTTATCTCCTCAAACCACACACAAAGCGTAGCTAAGTTTATTATTGATGCTCTGGAAGCTGAGAGTATTGATCCTATTGACGCATTAGAGGTAGGGGCAGCTTTGGGACGAAATAGCTACGAGTTAGTTACTAACATACCAAGCATTAGTTCTGTCACAGTTGTTGAGCCGTCTCACCGCTTGCTATCAAATCTCAAACAAATACTAATTGACGGTACTAAATGTGAATTTCCTTATATCAAGAGCTTGAAAGAGTTGGGGTGTTTGGACTTTGATGCTTCAACAATAGCAAAAGCGTGTGATCATGTATCATTTACTTTAATTGAAGCACCTTTCGAGCGTGGTGTGGTTAAGAAAGTGTTTGATTTAACAGTTTGCCTCAATGTACTGGATCAATGTGAATCGCCTAAAACTTTAGTAAACGCATTGATGGATGCAACTGCTTTTAATGGAGTGTTTGTTTTATCATGTACTTATCAGTGGAACAAAAAGCATTTAAAAGAAGAAAGTGAAGCTGTTAATGATATAAACGACTACTTTGGAGAGGGTTGGGAAAAGCTATCTGAAGATGAACATGAATACAAGATAAGATTTAACGAAAGGTATTCGTTACTATTTCTTTCCCATATAGTCGCTTACAAAAAAGTTGGTGGCTAACATTTGGTACGTGCGCATAACAAACAATTTAAGAGTGATTCAGCACGCGTGGCATTTTTGGTATGCGGTGACTTCGGTGTTGAAGTGCAATGCAGCGGCTTGGTCATTGCGTGCTTCACACCTTAATTGGGCGTTGTTATACCGCAATCAATCATCTAACCTTTTCATGGCTTTACGGTAAACATCGCTACGTTCGCGCTTTCCAACTGCTAGGACGGTTACAATGATGATATCGTCTTCAACTTTGTAGACGAGACGGTAGCCCGATTGACGCAACTTAATTTTATACATGTTGTCAGCTCCAGATAGTTTTGAAGCCGGAACATGTGGGTTATCTAAGCGCTCGATTAGCTTTTTCTTAAATTGTTGTTGCAGAGTAGAACCAAGCTTTTTCCACTCTTTGAGGGCGCTCTTTTTAAAGTCGAGTTTATAGGTCATCAATATTTACCGAAATGCTCTCTTCAGATTCACGCTCTTTAGCGATAGCGAGTAG
>NZ_MCYD01000722.1:0-13499 GCF_002876325.1 Vibrio sp. 10N.261.52.A1 | reverse complement strand
AGATAGTAACTATCACTAATGGTGATAATAGGTTGGTGGCATGTATAACATTGAACAACTTAAAATGTTCGTTTACGCAGTAGAGCTGGGTTCTTTCTCAGCAAGTGCTCGTCATTTAGGTAAGGTGCAATCGGCGGTAAGTCAAGGCATCAACAATCTTGAAATAGATTTCAATGTGGAGTTATTTGATCGTTCGACTCGCAAACCTTCGCTGACGAAAGAAGGTGAACAGCTCTTTAAGCAAGTGAAAGCAATCGTCCTTCAGGTTGAAGATCTCAATGCTACCGTTAGTGCGATAGGGAGCGGTGAAGAAGGGCTTATCAAAATCGCATTAGATGACTCTTTATTGGTCCCCAACCTATCCAGAATCCTAAGTGAATTCAGCCAACTTTTCCCTGCAACTGAAGTTGAGTTGATCGCTTGTACCACAACAGAAGTGAATCCCTTCGTAGTTGAAGAGAAGGCAGACCTTGGTTTGATGTTCACCAACTTGGCTTTTGATGTCGGTTCTGAACCTTGCTTTATTGGGCACTTACCGTTTGTTGCTGTTTGTCACCCAAGCCACAAGCTAGCCAAAACGGGTGTAGCGAAATTGTCGGATTTACTGCCTCATCGTCAGCTCATGCTGAGGGGGGATAAAGGTAAGATGATGGATCAGTTTCCACTTATAGCGGGCAAGGTATGGTGGTCGAACAGCTTTATCGTCATCAAGGAAATGATCCTTGGTAGTGATGTCGGCTGGGCGTACTTACCCAAACACCTTGTGGAAGAAGAGTTGAGTAAACAGCGCTTAGTTGAGGTGAACGTCTCATTTGACCACAAAACGTGGTCGCCTCCGGTTGATTTGGTTTTATCGAAAACACGCTCTAAAGGACCTGCTTTGCTTTGGCTTGAACAAGCATTGAAAGGCCTATTAGACGAAACATAAGCTGGATGAGACTTAAATTGGATTAATCTGGATAGAGAAAAGGTTCACAAATTACTTTGTGAGCCTTTCTGTTTTAAGCGATACGCGATTTTTCTAGTTCGCAGATTTCACTGTGAGACCGTTGTAGTACTTGTCTTTCATCTTAAGTGCAACGTTCACTAGGTAAATCAGCACAGGTACTTCAATCAGTGGTCCAATAACGCCTGCAAACGCTTGGTCTGAGTTGATACCGAATACAGAGATTGCTACGGCAATCGCTAACTCAAAGTTGTTACCTGTCGCAGTGAAGGCAATTGATGCGTTCTTGTCGTATTCAATGCCCATCTTCTTACCAATGAAGAAACTGATGAAGAACATAGCAGTGAAGTAGATTGTCAGTGGAACAGCAATCAACAATACGTCCATTGGCAACTCAACAATCATCTCGCCTTTTAGGCTGAACATCAGAACGATCGTTGCTAGCAGTGCAATAAGTGTCATTGGAGAAATGCACGGAATGAACACGTCGGTGTACCATTGCTCACCTTTCATCGACACAAGGATCTTACGGCTTAAGAAGCCTGCTAAGAATGGGATACCTAAGTAGATAAGCACGCTGTGTGCAATATCGATCATTGAGATATCAACCAGCATACCTTCGTAACCGAATACAGGAGGAAGAACGCTGATGAACAACCACGCCATAAAGCTGTAGCTAACCACTTGGAACGCACTGTTTAGAGCAACCAAGGCAGCCCCGTATTCTTTGTTACCGCCGCCGATGTCGTTCCAAACTAGAACCATTGCCACACAACGAGCAAGACCAATTAGAATCACGCCGACCATGTAACCAGGGTGATCACCTAAGAAAGTCAGTGCCAATACGAACATGAGGATTGGGCCAACAAACCAGTTCATGATCAAAGAGAGCTTGATGGCTTTCTTATCTTTTACCACGGTGCCTAGCAGGTTGTAGTTAACCTTAGCCAGAGGTGGGTACATCATTAAGATAAGTCCAATCGCAAGTGGAATGTTGGTGGTGCCAACAGAAATTGAATCGTTCCACTGTTCGATCTGTGGGAATAGGGTACCCAGCAGTACACCAAGGCCCATGGCGATGAAGATCCATAGTGTTAAGTAGCGATCTAGAAAACCTAACTTTGGTTTCATGGTAATCTCTCTTTGTTAGTATCGTAAATCGTCGAAAAACGATTGATTATGGCAAAAAAACACGCTTAAAAGTAAAGGCTATCAAAGCCAATTATTCAAGCGTGAACTTCTATTTTAAAATGCTGTTAAATACCGATTCGAAGCGTTGAATATTGTCGCGGTCGATGCGGTAACACATCTTTGGCGGAATAGACTCAGCGGTAATGAAGCCTGAGTTTTTTAATATTCTTAAGTGTTCTGACACTGTTGATTGAGCTAAACCTAATTCACTCACCAGATCACTGTTTAAGCAGCCGCCTGACTTTTCTAGTGCAGACAAGATGCTAAGTATGCGAATTCGAGCTGGATGCGCGAGTGCTTTTGCTAACGCTGCCATTTCTTTTTCTGCTTCTGCATTACTTGGCGGAAGAGGTAGAGAACAGCTTTCTGTTGCTTGGCATGTTGCAGTCATACTTAGGTGGCTCACTTAATGCTAATCGTTAAAAGACGATTGATAATAAGCCTATTTCTTTTAGCGGTCAATGTGAATTTTAAAAGTCGCACAACTTAAAGAGCAAACATGCTATATCACATCCATGATTAAGGCCAACTTAGCGATTACCGCGTGAGTTAGAAATAAGTGATTAGCTCTATTTTCCTATCCAATACAGCGGCCATCCTTGTTGTGTCGAGGTGTTGTTGAGCATGGCGCCAACCAAAACGAGCGCGACACTGCCAACTAAAACAGGCGTAAACAAGAAGGTCCAATCGACGAGTGATGTACCTGCTAACGCGATAACAATCGGGTTAGCGCCAGCGGGTGGATGAACCGCTCGAAAGTACTGCATCAAAAATATCGCGCTACCTACTGCTAGCGACATCACTAAATAAGAATCACCGAAACCATACAGCGCTGCGAGCCCGACTGCCGCGGAAATGAAATGACCCGCAATGATGTTGCGTGGCTGAGCAAGCGGCGAGGTAGGCACCGCAAACAACAGCACACAAGTCGCGCCAAACGGTGCCATTAACCAAGGCACTTGCGACTGCTCAGCAAGCAAACATAAGATCAATATGCCTACCGTACCACCGACAAAACCCTTAAGTAGTTGGCTCAGCGTTGCCTTTGGAGGTAGCTCTCCTCCACCGATCAGTTTTTTTATCATCACGAACTCCCACCTATGACTAGAAAATAAAGTGTACAGATCTGTACTATTTGATTTGAATGATACAGATCTGTACACTCTTTACAACGTGAAATTTTGCGACCTTAATTGAACAAGTGGATAGGATGAGTAAGAAAGAACTAATCTTGGATGTGGCTGAATCTTTGTTTAATCGTCTTGGTTATACTGCCGTGGGGGTGGATATGATTCGAGATGCTGCAGCAGTTTCTAAGACGTCTATGTACCGTCACTTTGGTTCAAAAGCTAAACTGATTGAAGCCGTGTTGGCTAGGCGTCACCAGCGATTCGAGTCGAGTTTAGAGGCGGCACTTTCATCTACCTCAGGACTGCATAATCAACTGGATGTATTGCTAGATTGGCACTTTGCTTGGTTTGAACAGCCAGACTTCAAAGGTTGTATGTTCATGCACGCGCTTGCCGAATTTAAAGAATCGGAAGATGACATTGCGATGCTTGCACAACAGCACAAATCATGGCTCAAGAGCATTATTCTAAAGGTCGTTAGCGGTGGTGGAGAGGTAGGTACTGCAACATCTGATCTGCGCAGTAAATCGGTCATCACTTTCATTGAAGGTTTAATCGTCAGGAGTGAGTTTGGTGTATTAGATTTAAGCTTAGATTCAAACAAAGAAGCTTACCGAAAAGCATTGCATTCACTGGCTACTATAGCGATATAATCGAACGCAGAACCGTTACCCAAGATAACGAAAAATCATAATCTACTATTTAATTTTTATACCAATCACAGTAAATGATCAGAAGTAGCGCAGGAAAAAGACTTGAGAACAAGGCGGAATTTTTTGGTAAGTAGTTATTCTACAATCAAAAATTCTAACGCAGTTATCGAGTATTTTAACCAGCTAGGATGAACAGTTTTTTACTACGATTGGTATTACTTATAGGTAAGCTCTGAAATGCCACAACAGAACATCAAATTTATCGCTGCTGATATGGACGGAACTCTGCTTAATGAACACGGAAAATTAGACCCAGAATTTTTTAACCTCTATGAGCTATTAGAAGCTCAAGACATTATCTTTGCTGCTGCGTCGGGTCGTCAGTACTACAGTTTAATGGAAACTTTTGATCCTATTAAAGATCGCATGATGTTTGTTGCTGAAAACGGCACATTAGTGATGCACAAAGGTGAAGAACTCTACAGCTGCTTGCTAGATACAGATGCAATCAAAGATATCATCAAAGAAGCGCGTGCTATCGAAGGCGCTCATGTTGTGTTGTGTGGTAAGAAGTCGGCATACATCGAAACCAAAGACGAGCGTGCTCTAGAGGAAATCTCTAAGTACTACCATCGCCGTGAGCAGGTAGAAGATCTGTTGGCGGTTGAAGATGAGTTTATCAAGGTGGCTATTTGCCACTTTGACGGCTCACAAGAGAAAGTAAACCCAAGCATCGACGCTAAGTTTGGTGAAAATTACCAAGTGGTTGTAAGCGCAAAAATTTGGTTGGATGTAATGAATGCTGAGGCTTCAAAAGGGGCGGCAATTAAGCATCTCCAGAACACATTAGGTTTCACTTACGAACAGACCATGAGCTTTGGCGACTACCTAAATGATTACGAGATGCTTAAAGAAAGTTACCACTCATATGCGATGGAAAATGCACATCCAAAACTGAAAGAGATAGCTCGTTTTGGCGCGCCAAGTAATGTTGATGCGGGCGTATTCCAAGTGTTGGAAAAGCTTCTCGCATAACGTTTAAAATCCTTTCTAGATTTTTATCAAAGTCGACTCACTAACATGAGTCGGCTTTTTTATTGGTAATCTCGAATTTTGATAACTCGCCTTAACATTGATTCGCTAAGGTACACTCCGGCTTAATTTGTCTGCCAAGTTTACCCATCCAAAATGTGGCAGCCAGAACCACGGCTCCAGCAATGGTAAAACCATAAATAATCGCATCGGCTTGCGCTAATACGGCAATCAACACATAACTTAGGCTCTGAGTTAAGGTTGCGAATAGCGCAAGCCCTCCATCTACTCTTCCTCTTTGTTTTATTGCTACTGCATGGTGCATCCAGTTGGTTCGGGCGATTCTATTGAGCGCGTTGAATGCGCCGAAAATGAAAGTAAGAACAATAAGATACGCAGGGTTTTCTGCTTGGCTCATCAACAATAAAGAGAGTCCGATGATGTACATCGCTATTTGGATGATTGTTTTGTGAGATGCAGACTTCAGAATCAGTGGTAAAGATACCCCAATAATCAGTGCCCCCATGCCGAGAGAGATATTGTAAAGTGCAAGCCAGTCTCCGGTGATATTCAGTTCTGAAAACCAAATCGGAATTAAGCGGCTTAAAAAGGTCACCATCGGATATGAGAGACAAGAAACAATCAGGAAACCATAGAATTGAGGCGATTGAGAGAACACATCTTTAATTTCGACCAATTGCTGTTTGAATGGTGTATTCACACTCTCCGTGATTTGTCTTCTGTAAGGTGTCACCAAGTAACTTATTGCTGAAATGCTCGAGGCAATACCTGCAAAAATCGCAAATTCAATAATGCTCCACTGCTCGAGTAACACAACACCAAGAGCGCCTGCACCCAAAGTTGTCGACTGCAAAATAATCTCTTGGTGACTCGAAATTTTGGCATATTCATGGTGGTCGTAATTCTCTTGCGTAAAGGCATTGTTGGTATGCCAGGCAAGGCTACTTGAAACCCAAAAAATGAGTTGGGCTGCACCTAGGACGACAATAGAGCCGACGCCAAACCAGTAAATTGCAGCGACAATAAATGCGGTTGAAGCCTGGATTACCTGCGCGATGATCAACATATTTTTACGAGAATGGCGGTCGATCAACGCTGAAAAATAGGGTGTAGCAAGAAAGGTAGTGATCGTACAGACCAGAGCCGTGAGCGCAACAAAAGTGCCCATATTGGGCGTTGCTAGCATTAGCCACGGAAGTGCCAACATAAATAGCCCTGAGCTAATGCCATCAAAGAAGCGTCCGGTAAGGTAGGGTGGTGTTTTTCTTTTCATATCTCTGTCTCATCGTCTCCGTTTTGTATCACTCTACAACTTAAAGTTAACTTTAAGTCAAAGGTTAATTGAGAGGAATTTGATAGCGAATATGTCGATATTTGAACGAGTGTTCAGATTGTTGTAGTCTTAATGGCAACACGGATATCCACCTTGTATTGGATCTGCCTTATTAACGATATTTGGAATGACGATGAGTAAGAAACTTCAACTCGATATTATTTCTGACGTAATGTGCCCATGGTGCGTCGTCGGTTACAAAAACCTAGAGCAGGCTGTTTCAGAGCTAGCTTTAGAACAACAGATTGAACTTGAATGGCAGCCATTTGAGTTGAATCCAGATATGCCGCAAGAGGGTGAAAACCTGCGTGAGCATATCATGAGAAAATACGGTTCTAGTGCAGAAGAAAGTCAGCGCTCACGTGAGCAACTGGCAGCTCGCGGCAAAGCGGTAGGGTTTGATTTCAATTTTTATGACAGCATGAGAATGGTGAATTCACGCCACTTACATGCGCTGCTTGATTTTGCTCTAGCGCACGGAAAACAGACAGAGTTGAAGCTACGCTTCTTCACAGCGCATTTTTCAGAGCAAAAAGATCTGTCAGATCTGGATGTTATTGCGCAAGAGCTTGAAGCGGTTGGCTTAGATGCAACGAAGGCACTGAAACGCTTAAAGAACACCGACAACTTAAAGCAAATAGAAGCGCAAGAGTTCGAATGGCAACGCATGGGTATCTCTGCGGTTCCTACTGTGGTTTTCAACCGCAAGAGTGCAGTAACTGGCGCGCAGACGGTCGAAACGTACAAGCAGATCCTTCAAGAGCTTATTGCTGAATCATAAGCTGGTCATTGCTATCAATTAAAGTTTGGAGTTCATGGAATCACTTTCACTCGCACAAGCGAAAAAAATTGTACTGCTTTCGCAAAAGCTACCGCCTAAAAAGAAACGTAATGGGAGCGCTTTGGCGAGCACGCTGTCTGCGATTGAAAACCTTGGGTATGTGCAAATTGATACTATTTCGGTGATACAGCGAGCCCACCATCATACGCTGTGGAATCGTAACTACGCCTTCTGGCCTTGGCAGCTACTTGATGAGTCATTGGCAAACGCTTTAACCTTCATCGTTGCTTCAAAGCCATTAGTAACGCAGCCCACCTTAGTTGATTTGATCACTCTAGTTATTTAGAAAGCTCGGCTAACAAGAACTCGACAAAGGTTCTGTTTTTCAGAGACAGTTGCTTGGTTTTATAGAGTAGATGAATCGGCTTGGGCAAAGGTGCCATACCGGGTAGGATCTCCAGTAGAGAACCACTTTCAATCTCTTCTGCGACTAAGATAGTTGGCTGTAACAACACACCTACGCCTTGTAGGGCGGCATATCGCAACACATCTCCATTGTTCGACATCAAACGCACTTGGCCTTTATTCCCCGAGCTATGCGCCGCTTGGTGGTTCTTAGGGGCTAGGAGTTGCGGTTCACTGTTTTGGGTATTGCGTAGTTGGGGTTCGCGACCATTCACATCACGACGGCTGCTGTGCGAGATCTTCTAATACACGAATCTCTGCATGTTGGTTTAGGTATTCAGGCGCTGCGCAGTAACACATCTCGTAATCACCTAAATATCTGGCGACTAAACTGGAGTCAGACAGGTCACCGATTCGCACAATCAAATCAATATCGGAGGAATAAGGATCAACAAGATCGTTGTTCAGCACGAGCTCGACATTAATCGTCGGATTATTGGCAAGGAACTTCGCCACTATCGGGGCAAGCACCTTGTTCCCATAGGTGACTGGGCAGTTTATTTTGACCGTGCCTTGAGGCTGGTTTTCTAAGGTTTGAATTAGATTTTCAGCATTACTGATGTCTTCCAGAATTCGTTTACATTCTCGATAGTAGAGCTGCCCTGAATCGGTTAAAGACTGCTTACGCGTAGTGCGATGAATCAGCTGAGAGTTGAGGCTCGATTCAAGGTGATGGATATGTTTACTGATCATGGTCGCCGACAGATTGAAGTGGTTGGCGGCACTACGAAAGCTGCCTTGCTCCACCACGTAAACGAAGACTTTCATGCTAGTTAACTTATCCATTAAACACTCTTGGTTGATAAATAATAAACAAAAGGTGAGTTTATCAATTATTAGGGGTTAATTATATTAATGGCAAACCAATAGTTGATTAAAATAAGAGCGTGAAATGCCTCAAATAAACGAGACTATCTTTGTTACTGCCGAACTCAAGATTAAAACCAACATTGAACATGAGGCTGCGGTTGAAGCCATCGAACAGTTTTGCCTAGATATGCAGAGCGAACCGGGCTGTCTACAAGCGATTGCAACCTATGACCAAAACCAAAGCGACCGAGTGATCTTGCTTGAGCAATACGCTAACCGTGAAGCCATTAACCAGCACTTTGGGATGCCTCACACGCAAGCGTTTATCGAACGTGATATAACAGAATTAATACAAGCCTTTGAAACTCATAAGAAGGAGATCTAAGCATGAAATGGGGAATTCTAGGAACCAGCTTTATCTCAGGCGTTATGGCAGACGCCATTAAAGGCGATGCTCAAAGCGAGCTTTATGCCGTTGCAGGACGCACAGAGAAAACACTCAATGAGTTTGCTGAGCAATACCAACCAACACGAACCTTCAATAGCTATGAAACCCTGATTCAAGATGAGTCGATCGACATTATCTACATCGCGCTACCTAACCACGTTCACCACGAATACGTGATTAAAGCTGCTCAAAACGGCAAAGCGATTCTGTGTGAAAAGTCGTTATCGGTGGATATGGAAAAAACCGAACAAGCTCTGCAAGCGGTGAAAGAAGCGGGCGTATTTTTCGCAGAAGGTTTGATGTACTTAAATCACCCATTGATCGCCAAGCTTCATCAAGAACTGGCGACTGGTGAAATTGGTGAAGTACGCTCAATCCAAGGTTCATACGTTGCGGCGATTGACCAGTTTGTGAACCCTGCGAGTAAGGGCGCGTTATATAACCTTGGCTGTTACCCTATGTCGCTGCTCCACTCTGTCGCACAACACCAGTTTGGTGAAAGTGTGTTTGATGACGTGCAGATCTCAGCAATTGGCCGACGTGGTCAAGATGGCAATATCTGCGAGTCGTCAGCGATGATGCGATTCAATGGCCAGTTCACTGCGCAAATCCATACTGCAGAAGACCACGGCTTAAAGCATGGTTTTACGATTTTAGGCAGCAAAGGCTGTATCACTCTCGACACTAACCGATGGTTACCGACCGAAGATAATACATTTACGGTTGAGATTTATGAAACGTCGAAACGCGAAGTGAAAGTCGAAGCGCAAGGTGACGGCTTCCATTATCAAGTGCGCAATATTCGCCAAGTAGTCGAGCAAGGCGACACACAACTCACAGCACCAATGGCAACTCATCAAGACTCTCGCGTAATCATGAAGTTACTGACTGATTGGGAACAAGCGGCGAGCGCTTAACCCTCTTGATTAGTATGAACGACTCATGCTTGATTACCTTGCTGTATTGCTCAGCTAATCAAGATGGGTCGTTCTTTCTCACACATTCCCCCAAATATTTCCCTTTTGATTCCCTATAAATACTTTGCATTTGAAACACTCACAGTGTCCAATATCGTTTAAGATTATTTTGACCAAAAACCTTATACTTTAAGGTGTTAAATAGGGGCTTTGCTTCATGCGTAAATCAGATAAGAAGATCGAAAATCAAATTAGAGATGTGCTAGCTGATGTTTGTGAAGATACGTTGAAAGGCTACGACGGTTTTCTTTGGGTGACTCATACGGTCAATTTTTCTTCCTTTCCACAAAGTTTAAAAATCGTTTGTGTGTTCGATAGCAATCAAGATAGAACGAATTTCTTAGAGGCTGATGGTCAACAACAAGTGGCTTCCGTTATTCAAAGCGCATTCAATCAGGGCGGGATTAAGCTCAAGAACATTGATAAGCACTTAAGCTTCGATACACAAGAAAATTGCGACCGTGACCACCAAGGTAAGTGGAATTTAAGGCTGTAATTCTCCCCCCCAGAACATCTTGATATTCGATAAACGGTGACGGAATTTGGTGGTGTTGCTTTGGAAACACCACAATCTCTTTCTATCCAAAATTCTCATTTTGAGAATAATTGCCCCCTCAATTTTCACTATCTGTGAAACTTCCCTTACGAGAAAAATTAAGATTATAAGTTTTGAGCTTTCCCTGTAACGCGCTGAGTTTGAATATCTATTTATATGGGCTGCTGGCAGGTAACTGGCTTTCAGGCGGATCAGCCTTGATCAATACTTATATCTAACCAATACTTTTTCTTATTTTGATTCCTAAATTGACACGTAAGTTGGCTGACTTTTCGTCTCGTTATATGAGTTACGACAGTATCGATTAGGAACTTTTGATAATGAAAACCTACATTCTCTGGGTACTAGCGCTCATACCATCATACTTGGTTGCTAGTCACTCATTTGCCGTTGGTACAGCGGTAGTATTACCTGGGCAACATGAGCCCGGCACTGCTCTCGACGGCTCTCCTTTATCTGCGGATGATGTTATCGATTGGGAGATCGCTAACAGCGACATTGTATTCGGCGCTTATTCAGACATCACTGACAACCAGCACGCTACAACAATTGGTTATATGTATAACCAAGCGATGGCGGTGAATTCTGGTTGGTTGGAGAACGATCTGCGTAATCAAGCCGAGTTGGATGGCATTAATTTCGAAGACTATTTCCTTCATTTCTCGGAAGATACGGTCATTGCTGAAGTTGATAAAACGCACGGTGAAAACACGCTTTTAAACCGAAAACCCGTAATTGTCGGATACACAGCCAGTGAAGACCATGCGGGTTTTTGGCTTTACCAACAACCACCGTGGGATGCGGATGTATTTGAGAGTTTCGAAAGCGGTGGAGCGCTTTATATCTACCATGCTGAGCCGTTTGATCGTTTAACCTTCAAGTTTTCTCAGTTCGCTACGGGTGGCGAGTTTTGGATTGAATACCCGGCTGCCGTTGATTCTCATGGGATGGTATCTCAGTGGGAGAGGCTTGAGAGTAAGAAAGACAGAACCCTCAACATGACCAAAAACCAGTCTGTGATTTGGAACCCACCAAGTGATTGGATGAGAGCGGCGACACATGATGGCAGTGGCGCAAGCTATGGTGGTGGGCAGTATTTTGGTTCAACCTTTGTAAGAGATGGTGGACGCTTTTATGTAGTTAGGGTTCGCTGGCAAGGTGATAACCCACAAGACCGCCCGCGTTTAAAAGACGTGAAGCTGAAAAACAGTTTTCCGACGGTGAAACTGACTGATGCACCCACAGTCACGCCAGACGGAAGTGCTATCAGCCAATGGCGTAAAATCCGTGGTTTTGATGTTGCTGCAGACCTCAATGGTGATAACTACTTGTCACAAAGCGAGTACCGTAATCGCACAAATAAAAACGCCACTGCTCGCTTTCGTTGGGAATCGAGAGTCATTCCATTTGGTCGAATGTGGAGTGCTGATTCCTCTTGGGCGCTAACGAATATGGCTAATTTGGACTACCTGTCGGCAATACATGGCTATTACCAACAGAGTTGGGGCGAACAAGGTCTGAATGGTGCTTACAACGATGATACCAACAAGCTGATCGGCGCTAATCAATTTTTTGTCTACTCCGGTGGACATGTCCAGGAGTTGGGGGCTGTTGCTGGCTCAAGTGAAGCGGATGAGCGTTACAAACTGCAATTTTCAGAGTTCCTGAAAAATCTATCATTGCTGGAAAGTGCCTCGTTGATTGGATTGAATATAGGCACGGCAAATTTGCTAGGAAGAAATGGTCAATCTCACTTGCGCGAAGCCGGGTCACTATATCTCAGAGAGCACTATATCTTTCCTTCTACCGGCTTGAGTGGCTACTCAGGAATATCAAAACATTGGGATAACTCTGCACTCGCTTATGCTGAGCAAGGCGTTATTTTTCAGGCAACTACTCGCTATGGACGAGTTCATCATTACGGAAATAGTGAACAAAACTGGAAGCAGGATCAGTACTCCGCTTTGGCGATTTACCATCTGAGTCGCCATCCTCACTATAGCTATTTTAACCAATGGAATAATGGTTATGTTTATGGGAGCGGCAATACCACATCAGATAACTTTTGGCGGAGTGGTATACCTAAGAATTTGGCGTATCAGCCAAGCTTGCTGCTAGCTGTTGAGTTAGGCGAGCCAGCGAACCACATTCCACAAGGCTTTGACGCCATTCCTTTTATGCTCTCGACAAGTACGCCTGTGCCAGCCGATTACACCATAGTCGGTGATGCATCGATGAACGAGATGGTGCATCAAGACTTACCTAATGGTATGACGCATGTATTGCCGACGTTTACCTATTTTATTTACCAATCTGAAGAGCAAGTGGTCGCTGGTGGGCCTGAAGATATGGTGTTAGCGAGAGAGTTCGAGCATGGGCGAGTGTTGTATCGCACTGACTTCCACGGCAAGAGCGCAAGTTTTTATGAGACAGAGAAACTGACGATTACATTGGATGTGCCGATGAAGCCCGTTGATGCAGATGGCAACATTGGTGAATATGTTAACCAGATAGAAATTGGCGGGTATGAAGGGTTGTTTCTACTTTACTAGCCTGAAACTCGAGGTGCTTTAAGTTGTTTGTCGGCCTCTATTTTGGAAGCCCGCTCTTTGCCAACATTGAATTAGGCTCTTGAAATCAGCTTGTTGTTTTTACACTGTTTGAACTCTTTGGCTATCCATGACTTTTCATTCAAGCCATTGTCAATTAAGGCAAATAGGTAACCATCAACCTTGCTTGAAGCGGCTGGGTATTCTTGAAATACGTGCTTAGGATAACCCGGGTAATTCGTTTCATATTTGCTGTCTAGTCGCTTGCCTTGCTCTCGCCATTTTACGAATAGCTCTGAAGAAGAGGTTGGGTTCTTGTATTGACCTAGAATCCGTTGGTGATGAACCAATGCTACTTTAGCGCAGTGATTAGTTTGAACTACTTTCTGTATTAACTCAGCTTGTGTTTCGCTCATGGTTTTCGCTAGTGCGTTTTCTTGTTCGATGCGCGCTATTCGCTCACCAAAGGTTTCAGCGTGCGCAGAAAAGACAACAGAAATGGGTAAAACTAATGCCAAAAGGCGCTTGCAGAACATAACCTAACTCATTGAATGGATTCGTGACTATTATGCCGTTGAGTAACAATATTATTAACGAATAAAGGGAC
>NZ_MCYD01000721.1:0-10086 GCF_002876325.1 Vibrio sp. 10N.261.52.A1 | reverse complement strand
TCGCTATCTATTCAAAGCCGAGTTTCTTAATCGCTTGATAGGCGTGATCCACTTCCTCTGGGATAGGCATTTCAATCTGAAAACCTTTAGCGGGGTACGATTTGATGCGTTCAAAATCCGCCACCAATGCGCCTAACACCATATCTAATGGCAACTCTTCATTAAAGTAATCGACCCAGTCCTGCCATTTGGAGGTTACGGTTATTTCCGTTGTCTCTTCAGGCCATTGTTTACTGAAGGTGGCGTAGGTTCGTTTCTCCATAAAAGGCTTCTGCACTAAGGTCAGTTTTTTCGGGGATAAGCCACACTCAGTAAGCAATTCGTATGTGAAGCGGACATTTTCACCCGTATTAGTCGCCTGTTTTTCAATGATAATGTCAGATTCCGGTACACCACTGTCTCGCGCAATCGCCGCAAAGGTTTCGGCCTCTGAACGGTCAAAATTGCCTTCAGTGAAGCGTCCAACACCACCGGAAAAAACGATGTAGGGCGCTATTTTTTGGTGATAAAGCTCGGCCGCATATTCCGCGACTCTTGTGTCGTTGCTGCATAACACAAAAATACAGTCTGAAGGCTCAACTTTATGACCCATAGACATGAAATTCCAAAGCGTATCGATCGAACGGTGCAGCTTATTTAATGGTTGTTTAGTCATGAAGAGCGTCCAATGTGGATTCAAACTTAAACGAATAGCCTAAGTCGAGAATCTTTTTTGAAGAGATCAGTTTGTCTGGGTCATTAACAATAGGTGGAAGTGGCTCGTTACTATTCGCGCTCTTTAAGGCTGCAGCATAGAACTCCGCTTTGCTTACTGTGTTTGGCGTTGTCACATTCGCGACTTCGTTATGCAGGTGACTGATTGCAAAATCAACCGCACCAATCGCATCATCAAGGTGCAGCATATTCGCTGGGGCTTGGTTACTCACTTGTTTGAGTTTACTGGCAAAGCGCGACGGGTGGCGATTTGGGCCAATTAACCCACTAAAGCGAAGGATGGTGTAATCAATACTAGAATCTATCACTGACTGCTCAGCTTGAAGCATGATTCGCGCGTTATCGGAGAATGTGCAAGCATCATCGCTCTCACCGTTTGCAAGCGCAAGTGATGCGTCATCTTCATAAAGAATGCCCGGTTTAGTTGGGTATACCGTCGTTGAACTGACCATGATGAGCTTTTTAATATTGGCTTTTTGACAAGCGCTAATAAGTAACTGCCAATAGTCGGCATACTCTTTTCCTGCGCCTTTTCTAAAGCCGGGAGGGAAGCTACCAATTACTATCTCGGAGTTGTTTTCGAGCAGCAAAGAGTAGAGTTGTCCCACGGTTTGATCAGGGTTTGACGAGTCAAAGCTGAATACTTCGCAGGGAATACGTTTACTACTGAGCGTGTCTGCACCTGCTTGGGTCGTTTTAGTGACGACGACGCGATTGCCATGTCTTTCTAGGTGTTCAGATAAAGGTGCGCCTACCCATCCAGCACCAACAATAAATATAGAAGCCATCTTTTCCTCACAACGACAAGCTAGGGATTTAATAAGCCTAACAAACCTATGGCCAAAAATGAAAAAACTCCACGGCCGAAGCGAGTGGAGTTTTTACTATAACAGTAGCGCTTTATTTAAGTACGCGAAGTAGCTTGTCTGCACGCTCTGCCATCTCAATACCTTCATCGGTTAGGTAACCACCGTCTGGTTGAGTACAAAGGTTTTTTTCGAATAGGCGCTTAACGGCGTCTTGAGTCTCTTGGCTAGCCTCTTGATGAACTTTAATGCCGGTAGCAGCGCTACTTACATCAAATTGAAGAAGGAGGTTTAAATCAGCAATATGTTCAGCGTTGTACTTCATAATTAACCTATAAATTCATAACGTTCTCTACCTTCACCTTAGTGCGCATTCCCGGCTCAAGCAACAGCAAATAAATAGATTTGATAACTGATACCAAATTGAATGATTAATCGTCGCATGGTGAAGTTATTTTGGTTGGATTGAGTGATTTGTGCCCACTTAAATGGCGAATGATGTTTATTGCTAAATGGTTGTAATATATTGTTGGACTAGAAATATATTGCATTCAGCTAATATTGTACAAAAAAGGAAATGCATCAGTGAGAGCAAACAAAGTAGCATTAGTTCTTAGCATGCTATTTGCAATCTCAGGTTGTCAAAGCACACCCTCAGAGCAGACAGACGCAAATCAAACCACAAATAACAACAATGAATCTGCAGCAGAGGTCCGTTCTTTTCATTCAGTACAGGTTGTTTACGCAGAGTGGCAATCCAAGCTTGAAAGTCATGCTCAATTGTCTCTCTATGCTCCAGAGAATTACAATGAGTTGCTAGACGCATGGGAAGACGCTGAAAGTATTTATGCCGATTTACTAAAAGACGAAACGCGTCTGACTAAAAGTTATTCTATTTTTTCGAGCTTAACTTACGCTGAAGCCTTCGACGAGAAAATCGCACTAATCAAATCAAACTATGACGCAATCCTAGTGCTTAAGAAAAAAGCGGATAGAATACTTGCTGATTCGATCGTGCAAATGGATTACCTAAAATACCTTGGTGCTGACACCATGTTTGCTTCGAGTTATAAGCGTTTGTATTCAGAATACAGTGAACTATTTGAGTATGTATTAGTTGATGAGCTAGAAGACGCTCAAGAAGCTCAAGTTGAATTCCTCAACAACGCTCGGCTGTTGGAAGTGAAAGTCGCACATAAGAAATACATCGAACCGTTAAAAGACGAATTAGAGTATTTAGAAGATGAAGATTTTGATGACGTTGTGCCGTTGACCTTTGCTAAGGCCTCTGCACAAATCGCGTTAGCTGAGAATCAGGTCAAAGCGAGCCCGCGTGAAAAGTCTATCATTGAAGATGCTGTTAAGGCTGCGGAGTTTGAGTTAGACCACGTACGAAGTGTCGCTCATGAAGTTAAAGTACTTGCGAGCATAAAAGGGGACAAGTTCGAGCAATCGGTGTTGAATGCTGAAAATCAGCTATTAAGCATTTCACAAGTGATCAACGATGAAGATTACCGTGACGTTGTGCTACGTCTTCAGTCTCAAAAAATTGTTGCCAGCATTAAAGCGCTTAAAAGCTCAGACATGACAGCTTTGCTGAAATCTAAAATCGAGTCTCTAACTGAACAAGTTGCGACATTAGAAAACGCAAACCAGCAGCTGGCGCAGCAGTTGTCAGAAGCAACAAAACGTAGTCAACTTCTCGACGAACAGATAACCAAGAGTGATGCACATATTAAGAGCTTGGAAGAACTGGTGGATAGTTTGAAGACTCTAGGCGGGAAGGTCGTTAATGAAAGTGATTCTGAACTGATGCCCACTAACACTGAATCAGATCTTGAAGATACAAGGTTAGAATCGGTATCAGATGAAGTGGTTGCCCCGTCGGTTTAGGACAACAAATCTCTTAATCTGTGACTGAGTTAAAAGCGCCTGAGGGCGCTTTTTTACGTTCTGTTGATCTATATCAAAATCTGGATGCAAAAGCCCTAAAAATACGTTTTTAGTGTACGTCATTTTTATTATTTTAACGTAACTTGTTGATATTTAAAGATGTGTTGTTTTTATTGGTAACAGGTTTTCATTCATTACAGTTTTGCTTTTACTACTAAAGTCGTATGAAATTTCAATATCATTATGAGTTTTGCATATTCTTGGTTGTTGAGCGGAATTTGAGTCAAAAATAGCTCTTGAATTCAGAAATGAAAGAGAGGATTATCGCGCTCCCGACGACATGTTTCAAAATGTAAATCATCATGAATCTAAACCAATTTGACTCATTATTACCGCCACAAATGGCTGAGCGCGCTGCAGATATTGGCGTAGGTAAAGCAACTAAAGATCCAATCAAATCTTTTCTACTAGCGATTTCAGCTGGTATCCATATCGGTATTGCGTTTGTGTTTTACACCATCGTTACTACCGGTGCTGGCGATTTACCATGGGGTATCACTCGCCTGTTGGGCGGTCTAGCATTCAGCTTGGGCTTAATTCTTGTTGTTGTCACTGGTGGTGAACTGTTTACAAGTTCAGTGCTTACTTTGGTGGCTCGTGCAAGTGGTAAAATCACTTGGAAAACACTGATTAAGAACTGGGCAACGGTTTATATTGGTAACCTGATTGGGGCACTATTGCTCGTAACTTGTATGCTATTGACTAAGCAATATATGTTTGATCATGGGCAAGTTGGTTTAAACGCGATGGCGATTTCTCAACATAAGATGCATCACGATTTTATCCAAGCTGTCGCGCTAGGCATCATGTGTAACGTGTTGGTTTGTATTGCGGTGTGGATGACTTTCAGTGGACGCACGCTGACTGACAAAATCGCGGTAATGATCTTGCCAGTTGCGATGTTTGTATCATCAGGTTTTGAGCACTGTATTGCGAATATGTTCCAAGTACCGCTTGCTATCGGTATTAAGACATTCGCTCCTGCTGAGTTCTGGACGATGACCGGAGCTAACCCTGCAGACTATGTTGACCTTAATATGATGGATTTTCTGACCAATAACCTGCTGCCTGTGACTTTAGGTAATATCATCGGTGGTGGTATCTTTGTTGGCATGTGGTATTGGATGATTTATCTACGCGACTAATTTCAAGCTCGGTGATTGCACCGAACTGACTGTGACACTAAAAAGACGGCCTGCATTGCAGGCCGTTTTTTATTTGTGGAAAACCATGTAATGGGATTCTCTCGTGAATAAGAGAAGGCCTAGCCACTACGATTTACAGATGTGTATATGTCGTTGAAATTAACCAAGGATCAAAGCAAATGATCTTTTGGGTGGAGGGATTGGATAAAAAAGGATCTATATTGATTTGGTTATCCACAGTTTCTGTGGATAACCTGTCTCAAATTCAGTGAGTAACCAGATCTCATGGTAGGGGAGCGGCTATTTAGAAGCCTGAATTTGTGCAAGAACTCGACCTTCTTTGGTCAGGGATGTCTTCAAAGATAGGTGCAATGCAAGTGCCAAAGAGCAACTCATCATGACAAAAATAGCCAGCATGATCATCAGTTGATATTTAATAGCGATCATTGGTGAAGCCCCACCTAGAATTTGCCCTGTCATCATTCCTGGTAGCGTTACTAAGCCGGTAGTGGCCATTGACGCCATAATGGGTGACATCGCCTTCTGTATTGCATTGCGTACAAATGGCGCCGCTGCGTAACTCGGTGCGGCTCCTAGGGCTATAGCCGCTTCATATTCTGATTTCTGTGTTTCGAAAGCGCCAAACAAGTTCTGTAGTGCCACTATATTACTGCTTAAGCTGTTACCTAAAAGCATCCCTGCAATGGGGATAAGGTATTGTGCACTAAACAACGGTGTCGGCTTAATGATAAAGAAGCAGATAAACAACACAATGGGTACACAGGTCACTGCAAGGCTAACGGCTACCGGGGCTAGCAGTAGCTTTCGGGGCAGTTTGGACTTTTCAACAATTGAGCTCGCCCCCACTATTATCATGGCGAACAACCACAATAAGTTGACCCATAAGCTATTCAAAGTGAACAGGTACTCCAAGTAAACACCAACTAGAAATAGCTGAATAGCCATGCGAACAATGCTAATAGTGGCCTCTTTACCCAGACCTAATTTCAGCTTGTGATTAATTGCAATGGGCAGGATAAGAAGTGAGCTAAAAAACAGCAACTGCCACCAAGATATGTCTATAACGTCTTGCATAGTGCTTCCTTTTAATTGGATACACATCATATCTGAAAGTGCCAAATGATGCATTTCAGCTCTTCAACAGTGAATTCAAGAAGTACTCAATAAATTAACAATGCGAGTACAAATTATTGGTCGTTTAAGGCATTTTTAGCTACTACTTAGTAGGTAAAACGTTAAAAATAGTTACAATGTGGTTGCATGGGTGTTGGTTTTTAACATCTTTGAAATATACTTAATTCTTCACATTTGCTAATACTTTTTAATATGTTTCTTTAACTGAAAACAACTCTGGATGAGCTCAAAAAAGTATTGATTAGCAAGGGTTATAACGGGAGATTTCATTGAACCCTACTTTGCGTATGGTTAAAATTTGTTGTTAGATACTCAAGAACTTTAGCCCCCTAGAATGGGCTACTCGAAATTACTAAATACAAAATAGGCAAAATGTATGAGTGATGTTAACAAAATTGAAACTGGCGAAAAACGCTCGCTGGAGTGGAAATCTTTCCTCTTCATTGCAGTGGTTCTCTTTCCAATATTAAGTGTTGCTTTTGTAGGTGGTTACGGCTTCCTAGTTTGGGCATTACAAGTGTTTGTATTCGGACCTCCTGGTGCTCACGGCGGCATGTAATGCCCTCACGTAACAACAATTTTTAAAATCAATATTTAAGAGAGCTAAACATGAAATCATTTTTAGTTAAATTATGGCGCACTATGACTCGCCCAGCAGTACACATCAGTTTGGGTGTACTAACTATGGGTGGCTTTATCGCGGGTGTTATCTTCTGGGGTGGTTTCAACACCGCTTTAGAACACACTAACACAGAGGAATTCTGTATCAGCTGTCACACTATGCGTGACAACGTATACGTAGAGCTACAAGAAACGGTTCACTGGAAAAACACTTCTGGTGTGCGTGCTACTTGTCCTGACTGTCACGTTCCACATGAATGGACAGCAAAGATCGCTCGTAAGATGCAAGCATCTAAAGAAGTATTCGCTCAAGTATTTGGTGATCTAGACACGCCAGAGAAATTCGAAGCTCGTCGTATTGAATTGGCTAAACACGAATGGGACCGTTTCTCTTCGAACAAGTCTCTAGAGTGTAAAAACTGCCACAACTACGATTCAATGGATTTCGAGAACATGCGCCCAACAGCGCGTATTCAAATGAAGAACGCAGCAGAGCGTGATCAAAGCTGTGTTGACTGTCACAAAGGTATTGCTCACAACCTTCCATTAGATATGGAATCGGCTAGTGGTATCGTTGGTGAGCTTGAGCAAGTTGCTAGCAGCACTTCTTACTCGAACGGTGCTGAAGTGATTTCAATTCGTCACCTTCCAATGTACACGGATGAGACTGCAACCGTTGAAGCGGGTCTACTAAGCCCTGCAAGTAAAGTTGCTGTGATCGATGAGAAAGGCGACATGATCAAGATTCAAATCGACGGTTGGCGTAAAGCGAAAGGCTTCGGACGTGTAATCCAAGAAGACTTCGGTATGAACATCTCAACGGCGATCTTGACGAAAGAAGTATCTCAAAGTGACGTAATCACTGTTGGTGAGAAGAAAGAAGATGAGCTAACTGGCCTTCCATGGGAAGAAGTTAACCTAGCACTTTGGATGAAGAAAGAGTCTATGGTTGATAACTTCGCTCCAATCTGGAACGCAGCTGGTCAAGCGTACCAATCTAACTGTTCAACTTGTCACTCACAACCAGATGAAGCGCACTTCAGTGCTAACGGTTGGGTAGGCATGCTAGATGGTATGATTGCATTCGTTAACTTCGACACAGATACAGAAGCATTGGTTCTTAAGTATCTACAGAAGCACTCATCAGATTTTTCTGAAGGCCATCACTAATAAGACGTCAATTGGAGTAACACAATGGCAATTACAAGAAGAAGTTTTCTGAAAGGTGTCGCAACGACTAGTGCGGCATCGGTTATCGGTCCAAGCTTATTGGCGTCGGCTTCAGCATCTGCTGCAGAAACAGACGGCACATGGAAAGTCTCTGGTTCTCACTGGGGTGCATTCCGAGCTCGCGTTTACGCGGGTAAAGTACAAGAAATTAAACCTCTAGAAATCGATCAGCACCCAACTGAAATGCTGAAAGGTATCAAGGGTATTATCTACAGCCCATCTCGTGTGCGTTACCCAATGGTTCGCCTAGATTGGTTTAAGAAGCATAAATACAGCGCAGATACGCGTGGTAACAACCGCTTTATTCGTGTGACTTGGGATGAGGCACTAGACCTTGTTTACCGCGAACTTGAGCGCGTACAGAAAGATTACGGTCCATGGGCGCTTCACACAGGTCAAACTGGTTGGAGACAAACTGGTCAATTCCACAGCTGTACTAACCACATGCAGCGTGCAATGGCGCTTCACGGTTACTCTGTGAAGAAAATCGGTGACTACTCGACAGGTGCTGGTCAAACGATCATGCCTTACGTACTAGGTTCTACTGAAGTTTATGCACAAGGTACATCTTGGGAACTTATCCTAGAAAACAGTGACAACATTGTTCTTTGGGGTAACGATCCAGTTAAAAACCTTCAAGTAGGTTGGACATGTGAGACTCACGAGTCGTTCGCATACCTAGAACAGCTGAAAGAAAAAGTTGCTAAGAAAGAAATTAACGTTGTTTCTGTTGACCCTGTTAAGAACAAAACAGGTCGTTACCTAGAAAACGAGCAGTTCTACATCAACCCACAAACTGACGTGGCGTTCATGCTTGGTGTTGCTCACGTACTTTACAATGAAGGTCTATACGACAAGAAGTTCATCGAAACTTACTGTCTAGGTTTTGAAGACTTCATCAAGTACGTTCAAGGTGAAACGAAAGATAAAGTTGAGAAGACTCCTGAGTGGGCTGCTGCTATCTGTGGCGCTAGCGCGGATTCTATCCGTGACTTCGCTAAGATGCTGGTTAACGGTCGTACACAGATTCTTGTTGGTTGGAGTATCCAGCGTCAACAACACGGTGAACAGCCTTACTGGATGTGTGCAGTTATCGCAGCAATGGTTGGCCAAATCGGTCTACCTGGCGGTGGTATCTCTTACGGTCACCACTACTCTGGTATCGGTGTATCTTCAACTGGTTTCGCTGCTCCGGGTTCTTTCCCGTTGAACATCGACCAAGGTCAGAAGCCTAAGTACACAAACACAGATTACAACGGTTACAGCCGCGTAATCCCAGTTGCTCGTTGGGTTGATAGCTTGCTAGAGCCGGGTAAGAAGATCAAAGCGAATGGCGCAACGGTCACACTGCCTGATATCAAGATGATGGTATTCAGTGGTAACAACCCGTGGCACCACCACCAAGATCGCAACAAGATGCGTAAAGCATTCAAGAGCCTACAAACTGTAGTTGCTGTTGATTTTGCTTGGACTGCAACTTGTCGTCACTCTGACATCGTGCTTCCTGCATGTACTCAGTGGGAACGTAACGATATCGATGGTTACGGCGCATACTCTGGCCGTGGTTTGATCGCGATGCATAAACTAGTGGATCCTCTGTTCCAGTCTAAGACTGACTTCGAGATCATGTCTAGCCTAACTAAACGTTGGGGTCGTTACGACGATTACACGCGTGGTATGGACGAAATGCAGTGGGTTAAATCTCTGTACGACGAATGTCGCGCAGCAAACGAAGGCAGCTTCGAAATGCCTGAGTTCGCTGAGTTCTGGGAAAAAGGTTTCCTAGACTTCGGTAAAGGTAAGCCATGGACTCGTCACGCTTCATTCCGTGAAGACCCAGAGATCAACGCATTAGGTACACCTTCTGGTTTCATCGAAATCACAAGCCGTACTGTTGGCAACATGGGTTACGAGCACTGTCAGGAACACCCAATGTGGTTCGAGAAATCTGAACGTTCACACGGTGGTCCAGGCTCTGACAAACACCCGTACTGGCTACAATCTTGTCACCCAGACAAGCGTCTTCACTCTCAGATGTGTGAATCTGAAGAGTGGCGTGCGACTTACGCGGTACAAGGCCGTGAGCCAATCTACATCAACCCAGTTGATGCTAAGAAGAAAGGCATCAAAGACGGTGACGTAGTACGTGTGTTCAACGACCGTGGTCAACTACTAGCAGGTGCTGTTCTAATGGATAGCTACGCTCCTGGTATTGTACGTATCGAAGAAGGCGCTTGGTACGGTCCGATCAACGAGAAAGTGGGCGCACTAGATACATACGGCGATCCAAATACACTAACTCAAGACATCGGTACTTCTGAGCTAGCTCAAGCGACGTCAGCAAACACATGTTTGGTCGACTTCGAGAAGTTCCAAGGCAAACTGCCTCCAGTAACTTCATTCGGTGGCCCAATCGAAGTTTCTTAAGCATCTCGCTTAAAAGCTAAGATTAAAGCTTGAAT